>JAGYOT010000539.1 GCA_018399455.1 Desulfobacterales bacterium | reverse complement strand
TATTATCGCCTGCTTGGCGTGCAGCCGGATGCCCATGCGGCAGTGATCCGGGAGCGCTGCCTGGCGCTTTTGCAGAATTCCAGCCTGCCGGACGATCTGCTCCATGAAGCCTACGTGATATTGAACAATGCCAAAAAACGGGCCGAATACGACCGGCTCCTCAAGTATTACGGCCACAGCGAAGCGATTCGGAGGATGACCGAAAAGGCGACGGCGCAATGGGCCAATAATGCGGGCGCCGATCGTTCCAACCGCTCCCCGTCTGCGGCTTTTCCTGATGAATTGAAAAGCTTTTCGCGTTACCCGGAAATCATGCGCGATGCGTTTTATGAATTCCCCGAGAACTCAGAATTTGAGCCTGTGATCAATCGGTATTGCTACTTTTGTAAAACGCCGCATAATTTTGACCCCCGAATCGATGCGGGCAGGCTTTGTCCGGTCTGCTCAAGTCCTTTGTTTTCGGCTGCGGAGGATTTGAGCGGCAAAACGCGGCGCGCTCTGGCCAGGGTGAAGAAAACAGGCCTGATCGGATTTTATATTTATTGGCCGGGCCGGAAACTGCGCGGGCGCCTTTTTGATATCTCGCCCAACGGGCTTCGTTTCAACACGGCATACGGCCTGGATATCGGACAGATCATTAAAATCGACGCAGAGAAATTCAAGGCGGTGGGCGAGGTAGTTCACAGCCAGGTGAAAGCGGATGAGACCAGCAACGGCGTCCATTTCCAGACCGTTGCCTTTAATTCCCCAAAGGGGAACTTCCTGGAGGCGACGGTATGAGGCTTGGTTCAAAGTTTAATGCGGATGGGGCAGGCGGGAATTTTTGGATGCGGAAATCATGATATGGAGGCGATATGAAGGAACGAACCCGGGAAAATGTGTATACCGCGTTTATTGGGGAGGCAAAAGCCTATTTCCGGCTGCTCGCTTACGCGGAAAAAGCCGAGGAGGAGGGAATCCCCCAGATGGCGCTTTTGTTCCGCGCCATTGCCGAGGCTGAGCGGATTCATGCCACCCGCCACATGAACCTGGTCAAGGATTTGATCGTCAAGGACACGGACACCAACCTGATGGACTCCTTTAAGCGGGAGCAGTCCATCAGCGAGAATGAATATCCGGATTTTATCAAAACAGCGGAGGAGGAGGGCGAAAAAGCCGCCGCCGTTACCTTTACGCACGCCAGGGATGCAGAAACCTACCACGCCAAGCTCTACGAGCGCGCCATCTACGATGTCATCAAGGACACCACCAAAGCCTACCATGTCTGTCAGGTCTGCGGGTATGTCACCAGCAAAAAAATTCCGGAGAAATGTCCCGTTTGCGGGGCGCCGAAAGAGCAGTTCAAGACAGTCGAATAGCATCGACCGTCATTGGTGATTCTTTGCGAACCGTTGCAATCAGACTATATTATTATAGTGCCGTAAGCTCCGAAAGGGGACGGATTGGGGCCGTAATCGGGGACAGATTGATGTTATGGATGGGGCCAGATTTCAAATCTGTCCCCGGTGGTACCCGGCAGACGCTTGGGGACAGCCTTAAGCCTGTCCCCGGGAAAAGCACGATCTGGGACGGATTTGAAATCTGGCCCTGGAAAGAACTGATACTGCAAGATTGATGAACCATGAACCGTAACTCTTGAATACCTCCCGGGGGGCACATGCTTGAAAACCTGGATCCCGTTTTTCTGGCGCGTATTCAGTTTGCGTTTACCGTTTCTTTTCACATTGTGTTCCCGGCCTTTACCATAGGTCTGGCCAGCTGGCTGGCGGTGCTCGAATGGCGATGGCTAAGGACCGGAAAGCCCGTCTATCGCGAAGTCTACATGATGTGGGCAAAAATCTTTGCGCTCACCTTCGGGATGGGCGTGGTCTCGGGCGTGGTCCTTTCCTTCCAGTTTGGCACCAACTGGTCGGTCTTCTCGGATGCCGGCGGAAATATCCTGGGGCCGCTCCTGGGCTATGAGGTGATCACCGCTTTTTTCCTGGAGGCTTCGTTTCTGGGCGTGATGCTTTTTGGCTGGAACCGGGTGAGCTCCCGCATGCATTTTGCCGCCA
>JAGYOT010000538.1 GCA_018399455.1 Desulfobacterales bacterium | reverse complement strand
TGGCGAAGGTGCCGTCTTTTTCGGCAAAACAGGTGGCGGGCAAAATGACATCCGCCTGCCGGGTGGTCTCGGTCATAAAAATATCCTGGACCACGAGAAAATCAAGCCGGGAAAAGCTTTTCTCCGCATGATTCAAGTCCGGATCCGAAACCAGCGGGTTCTCGCCGATGATATACATGGCTTTGAGCTCGCCGTCATAGGCCTTGGGAACCATGTGGGTCACCGGAAGCCCCGGTTTGTCAGGAAGCCCGGTAACGCCCCACGCTTTTTCCATTTTGGTGCGGGCCGCCTCATCCGTGACTTTCTGATAGCCGGTGTAAACGTTGGGCAGGCCGCCCATGTCGCAGGCGCCCTGGACGTTGTTCTGCCCGCGAAGGGGATTGACGCCGCCGCCTTCGATCCCCAGATTGCCGCACAGCATGGCGAGATTGGCCAGGGATTTAACATTGTCGGTGCCGGTCGTATGCTGGGTAATGCCCATGCAGTATAGGATGCTGCCGGCATTGGCTCCGCCGTAAAGACGGGCTGCATCGATAAGCTGCTGTGCCGGAATGCCGGAGATGGATTCCACGTAATCCGGTGTGAATTTCTCCACCATGGTTTTCAGTTCTTCAAACCCGGTGGTGCGGTTTTCGATGAAGGCGGCATCATGCAGTCCTTCTTTGATGATAACATGCATCAGTCCGTTGATATAGGCCACATCGGTTCCCAGGTTCGGGCGCAGCCACATGTGAGCGTGGCGGGTTAATTTAATCTGCCTCGGGTCTATGACGATCAGTTTGGCTCCCCTGAATTTTACCGCGCGCTTGACAAAAGCCGAGAGTACCGGATGATTTTCAGTCGTGTTTGACCCGACGACCATTATCACGTCCGCTTTCTCAATATCCGCAATGGTGTTGGTCATTGCGCCACTTCCGAATGCTGCGGCCAGACCGGCCACGGTGGAGGAATGTCAGAGCCGGGCGCAATGGTCCACATTGTTCGTTTTAAGTACCGCCCGGGCAAGCTTCTGGGCGAGATAATTCTCCTCGTTGGTCACTCGTGCCGAACTCAACACGCCGAGACTGTCAGGACCATACTCATCGCGGATTTCACCGAGCCGCCTTGCGGTAAGGCTCAAGGCCTCGTTCCAGCTGGCTTCACGGAACCTGCCGTCCTCTTTTATCAAGGGCGTGGTCAGCCGCTCTTCTGAGTTGATAAAATCAAATCCGAACCGGCCCTTGACGCAGAGGCTGCCATGGTTGGGGGGAGTGTCCGGAACGCCGGTGATTTTGACCACTTTATTGTTTTTGACATGAATCTCAATCTGGCAGCCCACCCCGCAGTAACTGCAGGTAGTTCGGGTTTTGCGGACTTCCCAGGGCCTCCAGTTGTATCGGGCGTTTTTTTCCATAAGCGCCCCAACCGGGCAGGCCTGGACGCATTCACCGCAAAACACGCAGTCCGAGTCCCTTAACGGCCGGTCGCCGGCGGCGATAATTTTTGAACCCGCCCCCCGGTAGCCAAAGCTGATGGCGTTGTTGACCTGAATCTCATTGCAGGCCTGAACGCAGCGGCCGCAAAGGATACATCTGGAAAAATCCCTTACGATAAAGGGGTTCACCGTTTCCAGGGGATAGCGGGTTGGGGTGGAGCTGAATTTCTCCCCGGAGACCTGGTAGCGGTAGGCCAGGTTCTGGAGCTCACAGTCGCCCCAGGCCGGACAGAGCTCACTGGTCTCTTCATGGGACTGGACAGAGAGCTGAAAGGCCGTCCAGTTCTCCGGGTCCCCCCCGCGGACGGCACAGTTGTGGTTGCCCGAGGCCAGCAGCAGCTCCAGGGTCATTTTGCGGGATTCAACGACCTTGGGCGATTCTGTATACACCACCATTCCGTTTTCAGCCGGCGTGGAACAAGCGGGCATCAGGTTTCTGGCGTTTTTGATCTCCACCACGCAAATCCGGCAGGCACCGGTCGGGGTGGCGCCTTTGAGGTAGCAGAGGGTCGGGATATCAATGTTGTTTCGCTTGGCAACAGAAAGGATCGTCTCGCCGGGTTCAAACGAAAACTGCTTGT
>JAGYOT010000537.1 GCA_018399455.1 Desulfobacterales bacterium | reverse complement strand
GATGTAGCGAAAAGGAATTATTTCTTGGTCGGCAATTTCCTGGAGCATGTCCACAGCCAGCTGAGGCTTAGTTTTGAATTCGAGCGCTTCAGGAAGCTTGCACTTTTTACGGCGCTCTTTATATTCAGGTGCGAACCATTTTTCAGGGATGTAAAGGCGCTTATCAATGAGCGCATACCCGTAAGGAGAGGTATAGGCGGCAAAAACGCCTACCTGACAGTTATCCACCTTTCCAATGGTGCCGCAGTACTGCTTGGAAACGCCAATCGAGTCATTGCCTTTCTTTGCAAAGCCACTTTCATCGAAAATTAGTGCGCCGTCTGGATGTCCCAAATCCTCATTAACAATATTACGATACTTGAGCATAATTTTGTCTTCGTCCCAGGGTGCATCGGAAACAAATCGCTGCATGGCCCGGACTTGGCCGCCTTCAATAGCAAAAGCGATAGGTTCTTATTGATTTGCGTTCCAGTTCAATGAACTGACCGGCCATGTATCGATAAAAGTGATCTCTGGATTCGCTACGATGAAAACAGTCGGCAAATTGTTCATGAAACCCTTTAAGCTCATTCACAAAATCATTTATCTCGGCTTGTCCGAGATTAAACTGAGGCACTGAAAACTGAAATTCTGACTGACGAATATCTGGTAACATATGCCGCCTCCTTTCTGCTTTTTATTTCGTAGTGTTGCAGAAAGAATGCAAAAAATCAAATAAAAAATTATATAACTTGCGTTGTAGGTTTATCAGGTAAAAACACATTGTTGTATCGGGCTGCGGCTTATTACTCTATTGCCACAAGCCGTTTCGCTCCTTAAATTCTAAAGATAAGGCTATTGAAAAGAAAGCCCGTCATCTTGCTGTAATGGCTGCTGGACGCGAAAAGGGGGGCTTGAAGATGCAGATAAAACGGTTGATATGGAGCGCTTTTATTCCGCTCCTTTTTCTGGCAGCCGCTTTTGTGCCGCCTGCGGCAGGGATCAGACCGGAACGGCGCCTGCTGATATTCAAGTCATCCGGTGCGTACTGGCGGGAGATCGACCTGGATTAATTTGGCGCATCCTGTTGTTTCTGATTAAACAATGCCTATATTTTCGACATAGATACAGTGGCGGTAGCATGCAAGAACAAACACCGCCAGCACGATACCAAGCATTCGATGCTATTTCCGCAGATCCTTTTCCCTCGTTTCGAAAACCCTTTTTAATACTCTCGCTTCATCCAGCCCGAACTTTTATCCATAACAAGCAGGCCCACCAGCGGTAATAATCTTTCCCGAATTTTGGACATCGCTTTACCCCTTGCGTTTCAATTTACGCGCATAGGCGGCTGCCTCCATGCCGGCCACGCAGCCTTCACAAACGGATTTGGCCACCTGCCAGGGCGGCCCGCAAATATCCCCTGCGGCATAGACGCCCGGCAGATTCGTTTCCTGTTTTTTATTGACCGCAATATATTTCATGGACTCATCAAGCATTACGCCCAATCCCCCGGCAAGGCCGACGGCCCCCTTCGCACCCTGCTCGATAAATATGCCGTTAACGTCCAGTTCGGTGCCATCATCCAGCGCCAATCCCTCTACCCGCTCATCTCCTTTTATTTTCTCGACTTTTCGGCCCTCATGGACTTCTATGGCACTTTGCCGAAGATTTTGGGCGAGATGATCCCCCACATCAAGTTCCTTATTCCCCCTCATATTTATAGGCTCCCGGAGCTCATATGAGCCGACAGGGGCCCCTATTGTTACCTCGCGATTCCCAGAAATCGCGCGTTGATAGCTACGATAACCGTGCTGATCGACATCAAAATCACACCCACAGCGGGAGACAGCAATACTCCCCAGGAATAGAGCGCCCCTCCGGCCAGTGGGATGGCAAAGGCTTTATATCCGGCTGCCCACGCCAGGTTCTGGAGCATTTTTCGATAGATAGCCTGGATAGATCCAGAATCGCGGCGGCGTCCACGGGATTGCTGCGCACCAGAACAATATCGGCGGCTTCCACGGCCACGTCCGTGCCGGCACCGATGCCGATGCCCGGTCACGGTGATGGGCAC
>JAGYOT010000536.1 GCA_018399455.1 Desulfobacterales bacterium | reverse complement strand
ATATGGACTGGGTTACCACGGCCACTGTCATGGAAGAAATCGGCACCCTGGGTTATATTTTTGCCTGTACCTTTGGCGTCGGGGCGGAACTCGTTTGTGATGCCATCATTCAACATGGAACGGACCAGCAAAAAGAAAAATACGTCAAGCCTTTGCTCCGGGGAGACCTGTTTGCGGCTGAATGCCTGACCGAACCTCGCGGCGGTTCAGATTTTTTCGGTACCACAACCATGGCTGAGGACAAAGGCGATTACTTTTTGGTAAACGGGCAAAAACGGTTCATCGTCGGTGCAGAAGGCGCCGATTATTTTCTTGTGTATGCCAAAACAAACCCTGATGCCAAGCCTCACGAGGCCTTAACCTGCATGATTATCGACAAAGGTGCCGGTGTTGAGACCAAGTACCTATACGGTCTGATGGGCTGCCGGGGCGGGGGCGCAGGCCGCGTTGTCTTCAGAGATGCCAGGGTGCCCAAGGAAAATGTTGTCGGTAAAATCAACGGGGCCTATGCGGTTTTTAAAACCATGATGATACCTGAGCGGCTGGGAACTGCTGCCATGACCATAGGCAGTGCGAGACCCGCTCTTGATGTAGCTACCGGCTATACCACGCGGAGAAAGGCATTTGGCACCACAATTAACAACTTTCAAGGAGTTAGTTTCCAAATCGCTGAATCTGCTATGCTTTTGGATGCAAGCCGGTCCCTTATCTATACCACTGCCCGGGCCGTTGATGATCAGGTGGCCCCCCATCAAATCCGGCGAATGATCTCTGAGACGAAAAGATTTGTTACAGAATCCTGTCAAAAAGTGGCCAATCATGCTATGCAGGTGATGGGCGGAATCGGATACACCAATATTTATCCAATTGAGCGGATCGTTCGGGACCTTCGCCTGGCGTCCATCTGGACCGGCAGCAACGAGGTAATGTCTATGATCATCGCCCATGAATGGTATCGTGAGTATTTTGAGACCGCCAAAGGGCCCGGCGCACTCCGGGACTACGAAAATGATGCACTTGAAGCAGAAGCGCCGGATGAAAAAATCTATGAATAAACCACCAATGGAGGTCAAATGGGCTGGCTGCTCGATGTTATTAAAATCGTTGCTATCTTAGTTGCTGCCGGGATTCTGGGCAATTGGTTTCTGAAGGAGCTCAAGCAGGCGAAAACTGCCGGCAAACCCTGGTATACGCCCTATCTCACCCCTCCCGGAATTATGGTAGTTCTGGTTGTCGTCCTTCTACCCTTCCTGGCTTGGCTGCTTCAGTAGCCCGTAAACAAACCGGAAGCCAAAAGAACCCTGGTTGGGACTTCCGGCTTCCGGTTTGTTTGGCTTAAAACTCCAGTTTATCATTGCCCATTTCTTTTTTCAGAAGTTCACGATACCAGCAGGCAAACTCAAACATCCCCAAATACCGCTCATCTTCATTAATGAGGCCGAGACAGATCTCAAACGCCCCTCGGTTGTATTCGTTGGAATTACGCTCCGGGTCATTCTGCTGCAGAAACTGCCTGATCAACATATGCGTCGTTCGCCGGGTGCGATCCCGCCGAATATCGATCGGATCCTTCGGTTTGAGGAATGGATCCCATTTCTCATAGCCCCGCTTCATGATTTGTTTCTGCCGTCTGGGAGACATCCCATCAAAGACCGCTCGTTTTAATCTTTCGACTTCTTTTGGATCCTCAGTCACTTGCCCTCCTTTTTAGCCTCTTCTTCATCCCCGGCAGAAGGTTCACCAATTCCCAGGTAGGATTCGTTGTAATCCGTCAGCAAGGCCATGGATAAAGGCACCAGCACATCCGCCATTTTCACATGACGGGAACCAATCGACTGGACAAACTCGGCAGAAAGGGCCATTAGCTGATCATGAGCTACGTCCATGTTAAATGTTGGATAATTTTTTCCTGGAGCAAAACCGGACTGCCCGCAGGTAACCCCTTTGCCTCCGATGGCCATCGGGATTCCATAAACCCGGCACGCAATAGGGCGAAATGAATATAAATCACATAAATCCTCATTATTTAGCAATGGACACCGTATTCGTTCCTGGCCGACATTTTCAA
>JAGYOT010000535.1 GCA_018399455.1 Desulfobacterales bacterium | reverse complement strand
GGCCGGATGTCCCGCTGAAGTGACCGTGCTTTCCCCGGGTGGCGAAGACGTGGTGGAAGTGGAGCCGATCCCGGTTGAACAGATCAAGACGCTGATGATTTCCTAACAGCCGGTTGAAAAACGTTTTGATACTGCCGGGCAATAGGATAACAGGCCTGCTCAGGCTTTAGTGCTCCCCCCGCAATTGGCCGCAGGCGGCAGAAATGTCCGCCCCCTTGCTCCAGCGGATAACCGAAGTGTAATGGCGTTTCAGCAAGACTTCCTGAAAAGCCTCAATAGTGTGCAATTCCGGGCGTTTGAAATCGCATCCCGGATGTTCGTTAAAGGGGATCAGGTTGATTTTGGCTTTGACCGGACGCAGCAGATCGGCAAGCCGCCCGGCATCCGCCGGGCTGTCATTGACGCCTTTGAGCAGGATGTATTCAAACGTGATCTTATCCCTTGGTGCCAGAGGATAGGCGGTACAGGCCGCAATGAGAGACGCTATGGGGTAGGTCCGGTTGACGGGCATCAGATAGCTGCGGGTTTGATCATCACTGGCGTTTAAGGAAACCGCCAGCCGTATTTTGGTGTCGCGGGCAAGATCCTTTAAGCGCGGCACAATGCCGGCCGTGGACAGGGTGACGCGGCGATTGGAAAGCTGAAGCCCGACCCGGTTGTCGGTCATAATATCAACGGCTTGCCGCACGTTTTCATAATTGGCCAGGGGCTCGCCCATGCCCATGAGAACGATATTGGTCAGTGGCATGGCGTTTCCCGGCAGCTCATCAAGGACCCCCAGCACCTGGTCCAGGATCTCGGCTTTGCTAAGGTTTCTTGTCAGCCCGCTTTTGCCGGTTAAGCAGAAGCGGCAGCCCATGGCACAGCCAACCTGCGTGGAGATGCAGAGCGTATAGTGATTTTTTTCCGGGATAAGAACAGTTTCAATGGTATTGCCGTCTTTTAAAGCAAAAAGGTATTTCCGGGAGCCGTCGGCTGAGGTTTCCACGCGGCTGATCCTGGGGGGGGCGATGGTAAAATGCGAATCCAGCATTTCCCGGGTGGGCTTTGAAATGTCGGTCATCTGATCAAAGGACCGCGCACGCCGGGCCCAGAGCCATCGCTGAATCTGTTCATTCCGGAATTTGGATAAACCATGGCTTGCAATCCATTCGGCGAGCTGCATGCGATCCAAATCTTTTATTTCCTGGCAAAAGTGGCTTGTCATCTGGCTTTTCATTAAAAAAATTGTTTTCTTAATTCATAAACGGAATTATGGTTTAATTAGGATTTTTTTATAAGTGTTACATCCAGCAGATTGATTGTTTTATCTGATTATCACCCGTTATTTTGGATAAGCCGGAAACCATATTTTTCTTGACATATCATCACTTAAATTTTAATTTCAAGAGTTTAGTTTTTAACGGGGCGGATTATGTTTGATAATTTAAGTGATCGACTGAATACAGTCTTTAAAAAGCTCAAAGGGCACGGCAAGCTTTCCGAGAAAAATATCGAGGAGGGCCTGCGCGAGGTCCGCATGGCGCTTCTGGAAGCCGATACCCATTACAAGGTCGTCAAACAGCTGATTGCCGAAATTAAAGAGCGTGCCATCGGCCGGGAGGTCCTATCGAGTTTAACGCCGGCCCAGCAGGTGATAAAGATAGTAAATGAAGAGCTGACCGCTCTGATGGGCAGTGAGCATGAGGGGCTGAACCTTAGCGGGCCGTCTCCGGCTTCGGTTATGCTGGTTGGTCTGCAGGGCTCCGGCAAAACCACAACCGCCGGCAAACTTGCGGTGTTTCTTCGCAAGGAAGGGAAAACCCCCTACCTGGTTCCTGTCGATGTTTACCGGCCGGCAGCTATTGATCAGCTGACCAAGCTGGCGGGTGAGCTTTCAATTCCGGTTTATCCGTCCACCACAGACATGGATCCGGTGGAAATCGGCAAAAAGGCCAGGGATGCGGCCAGCAGGGAAGGCTGCGATACCATGATCCTGGATACGGCCGGGCGCCTGCATGTGGATGAGGCCCTGATGGCGGAACTGGCCAGCCTGAAAAAGGCGCTTAAACCGTCGGATATAATGCTGGTGGCCGA
>JAGYOT010000534.1 GCA_018399455.1 Desulfobacterales bacterium | reverse complement strand
CCGGAAGAAAAAGTCGATGGGCATGCGCCGGCCGCGCGGGGCTGCAGGCTCCAGCAGTTGCAGCGTGCCGTTTAAAAACGCCATGTCGTGGCCGGGCGGGATGATATAGGCGCAATTAGGCTGAACCTCCATGCCGTCCTCCACCTCAAATACCTGCATGCGAGTGTACCGCCGGATCAGGTCGGTCAGGATGCTCTTGTGATCCGGGGCCAGGTGCTGCACCAGCACAAAGGCCATACCCGTGTCAGAGTCTATGGGCATACCTGAAAAGAAAGCCTCGAAAGCCGCCAGTCCCCCGGCGGAAGCCCCGATGCCCACGATGGGAAAGCAGCCGGCCTCGCGGTCGGGATTCGGCTGCGCGTCAACGGCGGTGCCGGAGTGCTCCGGCGACATGCTGGTTTTCGTTTCCCCTTGTTGTGAGTCAGCCGGCTTGGTCATGTCCGCGCCTATATCTGTCCCCTCGCTTGACTCCTTACGTTCAACATACTTGCATAGACAGAAAGTATCTTCTGGCAGTTTCATTTTTACCAATATTTTTGGTATGCTAAATAATAGCCGATTTGACCGGGCAACGTCAAAGTATCTCTCAAAGTTATTTTTGCTTTGCTTTGTATTTCTTACCAATGTTCCAAGCCATGGCCATCGGTTCCCCAAGGCGCCAGTAGGTGGTGTTCGGGTGTGAAAGAATGAGGGGCTTCATTTTTTGAAAATCCAATTTCCCCTCAGTCAAAAATCTCTCTTCGGTGTAAGTCCCGATAATCTCGCCGATGAAAATTTCATTCAAACCACTCTCTACAATCTCAACTACCTTGCATTCCAGACACAACGGGCATTCACTTATCAGTGGAACTGTTTTCAACTCCCCGTAAAAAATATCAAAGATTTCCGATTTGTCTGTTTTTTTACCTGACACAATCCCGCAATAATCTGTGATTTCCACCATGTCCTCTGAAGGCAGGCAAACACTGAAGGTTTTATTCTCTTTGATTCCTGGATTGGTGTAATGACCTTTCCCAAGAGCAATGGCAATTCGTGGCGGTTTATAGCTGACCATGGAAAACCAGGCAACAGCCATAAAATTCGGCTTTCCATTTACGTGTGTCCCAACCAGGGAAACCGGCATCGGGTATGCGGGTATAGTGGATCCCAAATTTATCTTATCCATTCGATTCATCCTCCATCATTTTTACAATCTCGTACAGGCTGAAATCTGCAGCCCCAAAGTATCGTTAACCACTAATGAATTTATCAATTTTTTTGTTATCCTAAAGAATCCGGCTCCGTGAATACTCCACTTTCGGATAATTATTGTTGAGTTGAACGCTCCGCATAACCGGCTGGCAATGGAGCGCAGCGTAAATTGCCAGTCCGAGTTAATGCGGTTGTTGGCCTATAATCATTTGCTGATTGATCCATATCAGCCTTCCAGGGCCTCGCCCGAGGTACTCGCCTCCAGCACGGTGTAACCATGACGTTCAAGCATGATCGTGGTCATTTTCAAGATCTCCGGTTCGTCTTCCACGAGCAATATGGTTTCATGGCCGCGCACCGTCGCTTGAACCGGAACCTTTTTCGGCAGAGGCTCCGTTTTGGCCGCGTACCGCGGCAGGTAGATATTGAAGGTCGTTCCCTGGCCCGGCTCGCTGTAAACGTTGATGAAGCCGTTGTTCTGCTTTACGATGCCATACACGGTGGCCAGCCCCAGGCCGGTTCCCTTGTCCGGTTCCTTGGTCGTGAAGAAAGGCTCGAAGAGGCTCAGGAGTGTTACGGCATCCATGCCGCAGCCGTCGTCGCTCACGGTCAGCGTCACGTATTCGCCAGGAGTAAAACCCGCCTGTTGGGCGCAGTATTCCTCGTCCAAGGTGGTGTTGTGCGCCTCCACGCTGATCGTGCCGATACCCGCGATAGCGTCCCGGGCGTTGATGCAAAAATTGGCCAGCAGGATGATCCGTTCCTTGCCCATCGCTTGTTCAATCTGCCGGGCATTCAACAGCATTGTGCGCCTGCCGATGCTGGCAAAATCGTGTTCAACCTCATAGTTGTCAAATCTGGCCTTTTCGGGAAGGATGGTTTCCAGCAGTTCTC
>JAGYOT010000533.1 GCA_018399455.1 Desulfobacterales bacterium | reverse complement strand
GAGATAGGGAGAGAAAAGCCACATGAGCGCATCCCTTATTTTTATTATTAAGGGGCGCTGATCAATTTCAGACAGAGCCAAAGGCTGCAGATGCTTGATGCGATGTTCGATGTAGCCGGCGATCGTCTGAGCCAGGTGTTGTTCATAGATTTCAACACAGAGTTCAAAATTGAGCCGGAGACTCCTTGGATCAAAGTTGGCTGAACCGATCTGGGCATAATGCTGATCCACCACAAAGAGCTTGGTATGGGCAAAGGGGGGCGGCTGGTAGTAGACCTTGATGCCCCAGTAAAGCAAATCCCTCAGCATGTTGTTGGTGGCCCATTGAATAAACGGAAGGTTATTTTTGGCCGGCAGTACGATATTGACATCAATGCCCCGGAGGGCCGCTGTCTGAAGCGCTGAGATCATTTCCAGGGAGGGGAGAAAATAGGGCGTCATGATCAATACCTGTTCGCGCGCGGCACAAATTGCACCCACAAGAATTCTGGCCAGCTTGTCCAGATCTTCGTTGGGCCCGTCTGTTATGGTCCGGCATATGACCGGGCCGCTGGGAACCGGGGGAGCCGGCCGCGGAACCGTCATATTCCCGGTACAAAAGGCCCAGTCCTCCAGGAAGGATTGCTCAATCTGGATCACCACCGGCCCTTTGAGCCGAAAATGCATATCCTGGACCCGGGAGCGGTTTTTGATGTGTTGCATCAGGTGCCGGTCGCCGATGTTCATTCCGCCGGTAAAGGCAATCTGACCGTCTGTAATCAGGATTTTTCTGTGATTTCTTAAGTTGATATGCAGGCTGGGGGGAAACAGCCTGGGGGGTATGAACCTGGCTACCCGAACGCCATGGCGTTTGAGCAGGGTCCCGGCCCGGGGAAAATAGTAGTATTCTCCAACGCCGTCAATCAGGACCCTCACATCCAGGCCGCGTTTGACGGCCCTGCTTAATGCATCAATGAATTTCCGGCCGGTTTGATTTGTTTCAAAAATATAGGTGGTCATAAATACATAGTGCTCGGCCTGGTCGATTGCTTCCAGCATTTCCGGATAGGCGGTTTCGCCGCCGGGCAGAAGATCAATGTGGTTTCCGTCGACAAGCGGCAGGCGTGTTACCCGATCCGATATCCGGGCGATCTGCGCATAGGATCGCGGCAGATCCAGCTGAGAGGCTTCCAGGGAGAGTTCGGCAGTCGCCTTTTGGTATTTCTTGGCGTCTACGGTAAAGGCGGCGCGCTTGTCTTCCAGTTTTCTGGCACGGGTTTGCACCCGGTTGATGCCGAAAAGAAAGTACAGGAAAGCACCTACAAACGGGAAAATTAGGCAGACCGTAATCCAACCGAGGGCCGAGGAAGGGGTCCGCTTATGGAGCAGGGCATGCCCGGCGGTAGTAAGTGAAAGCAGGATATTCAGACTCAGGATGAATCCATGGACAATATTCACATAAATCCCTATCAGACGGGGGTTGCAATTACCGGATCCCTTAATATGAGATCAATGGCATCCGCCGCTGTTTGTGCTGCTTCCGGGAAAACATGGCCGATATTGCGGATATGACGGAGATTGTCCGCTGTTCTCAGGATCAGCATGGCCAGATCCCCTTCCGCCATGCCGGAGATTTCCGGCATCTTTTCCCATGGTACGCCCCTTGCCCACATGTAAAGGGTCAGCGCAGGCAGAAAGTAAAGCTCAGGGGCTTCAAAGCCCTTTCGCAAAAGTTCGACGGAAAATGGATGGAGTCCTTTCGCTATTTGCTTAAAGCACCTCAGCAATGGTTTCGGTATATCCTCGGGAGGAATCGATTCATCATCGGTTTCCCGTTCATTGACAAAAGAGGCCATAATGCCGGCCAGTATGGCGGGATTCTGGTCTGGAAACAGGCCGATACGAAACCCTTCAGCCACCATGAGAGGATGGTCGATTCTTAGCTGGGAGGCCCAGCGCCCGTCCTCCGTCAAACGGTAATCTAATGTAACATACTCTTTTTCTTTTAAAAAGTTAAGATGTCGAAGAAATTCTCGCCAGAGGATATCCGGATCATCGCCAAATATCTGCCTGAATCGTTTTTTACGGCCCTTTGTGGTCAGCAGAT
>JAGYOT010000532.1 GCA_018399455.1 Desulfobacterales bacterium | reverse complement strand
ACGGGTGATAGTGACTATCTGGAGAAACCGGTCTACTCGACATTTCCGTCACTTTTGCCGCAGGTATACAAAAATGGCTGTAATTTCAATCTATAACAACAAGGGCGGGGTGGGCAAATCGACTATTACGGTTTTTTTGTCGGATTTTTTTTCCTCCACCCGGATCGCCGGCAAAGAGGCCCGGGTTGTTATAGTGGACCTTGACAGCCAGTCCAGCTCGGCCACATCCCTGATCGGGATTCATTCCGTTGCCGCTGCCAAGTCGGATCAGCGAAGCCTTACCCACCTGTTTAAAAACATCAGCAGCGGCAAAAAACTGAGGATGGCGGATTATCTGTTAAAAAGGGAAAAGGGACGTACCGAGACCCGGCGCATACCCCTTGCGGAACTCTGGGTCATGACCCAGGAGCGGGAATCGGCCATCGACATTGAGTCAAGGTGGGAGCAGGAAAAAATTACCCGGGTTTTACAATCCGTGACCGCAACTCTGCAAAAAAAATTTGACCTGGTTTTGTTTGACACTCCTGCAAATATTGACAAAAGAAACAAGATCACCATGGCAGCTCTTCGTACATCCGACCATATTCTTATTCCTTCCGAATCCAGCCGTATGGCCGTAAACGCCATGACCGATACCTTCAACATGATCCAATATGCCCGGGCCATAGAAAACAAACAAAAACCGGCACCGCAGACAGCCGGGATCCTGCTGAACAAAACCGACCGGCGCACACGGCAGTACAAGCTTCACCATCGGGAACTAATCGATATCGCTGCCCGCCACGACACCACCCTTTTCAAAAACTACTTTCCCCATGCTCACACTCTGTCGACTGCCGCCGACGACAGCATCTATTTCCCCACCCTCCGGGAAAAATACAGCTCCTACTATGACCATGTGCGCAGGGCGGCGGTAGAACTGGCCGGCCGGTGCGGCTACAGAATCAGACGCAGTCCGAAATAGGGCTTTTTTAAAAATTATGTTAAAACTCCGGAGCATATTTCACCGGGGAGGCAAAAAACCGCAACAGGTCTGATGGCTTAGGGTCAGCATGACATTCAGGCAATTCCAATCTGCGCCAAAATCTTTCCGAAAAAATCTACTTGTGGATGCCGGGCGAGTGTGTTTAAATCTCCATTAATTTCAAAAAAAGAATTCTCCTGAAACGCTGAAAAAGGGTTGGAATTATGCCGGCAACAAAGATTGAAAAGGAGCTAAGAGAGCAAGTTGAGGCGTTAAGGAAAGAAAACACCGAACTCCGGGCAATTAGAGACGATTACCGGCAGTTTCTGGAGAACCTGAATGAAGTTTTGTATGTCCTGGATCATAACGCCGCAATTACATATATTTCTCCCAACATTCAAAGGCTAAGCGGTTATGAGCCGTATGAGATTATCGGCCGGCATTTTACCGATTTTGTACACCCCGAAGACCTGGCAAACCGTATAGAAAATTTTCAGGCAGTTTTTTACGGGGGAGACCTCGTAACTGAATACCGATATATTATCAAGTCCGGGGCGTCCGTTTGGATCCGGACCCACGGCAGGGGGATTATCCGGGATGGCCGGTTTGCAGGCGTGCAAGGCATGCTGGTTGACATTTCGGATTTAAAAGAGGCCCAAGCGGCACTGATGCGGAGTGAACAAAAATTCAGGGAGCTTTTTGAACATTCGCCCGATGCCGTATTTATTCATGAGCTGAACGGCCGCACGCTGGAAGTGAACGAGGTCGCCTGCAAACAGACAGGTTATAGCCGGGAAGAGCTGATGCAGATTACGCCGATTGATATCGTTGTTCTGCGAGAGGCCCCTGAAGTTTTGAGACGAATTGAGACTGCGGCCCGTGAGGGCCGGCTCACCTTCGAGACCGTCCACCGCCGTAAAGACGGCATTGAATATCCGGCGGAAGTCAAAATCCGGAGAATTGAATATGAAGGGACTCCGGCAATTCTTGGCGTGGCCCGCGACATCATGGAGCGTAAAACCAGGGAAAGCATGCTGCGCGAAAGTGAACGGCAGAAGGACATGATTCTTAATAGCGCCGCTGAAAGAATAATATATTTTGACACCGATTTTCGGATTATCTGGG
>JAGYOT010000531.1 GCA_018399455.1 Desulfobacterales bacterium | reverse complement strand
CGAGGGCCACGGCATCAACAGCAGTGATATTGTTGCCGAAGTCAAACGCCTGGAACAGGAAGGCTACCAGTTTGACGTGGCGGACGGCACATTTAAAATCCTGATTGAAAAACTCACTAAACAGTTTCAGCCGCTTTTCGAGCTCCAATCCTTTCGGGTGACCATTGAAAAGGACAAGGATCAGCCATGCTATTCCCATGCTCTGATCAAGATTGCTGTGGGCGATGTTAAAGAAATCACTGCTGCAGAGGGGCACGGGCCGGTCAGTGCCCTTGACAATGCCCTTCGGAAAGCCCTTAATCATTTGTATGCCAATGAACTTGATCCGGTCCATCTGGTGGATTTCAAGGTCCGCGTGTTAGACGGAGGCGAAGGAACAGCCGCCAAGGTCAGGGTCCTGATCGAGTCCAGGGATGAAGAGCAGCTATGGAGCACCATCGGGGTATCTGAGGATATCATTGAGGCTTCCTGGCAGGCGCTGGCAGACAGTTTCCAGTTTAAACTGGCCAAAGATAAGGTAAATGGAGTTAATGGATGAAAGAAAAACTGTATATATTCGACACAACCCTGCGCGATGGCGAGCAGTCCCCCGGCGCCAGCATGAATACGATGGAAAAGGTAAGGATCGCCACCCGGCTGGAAAAACTGGGCGTAGACATTATTGAAGCCGGATTTCCGGCCTCTTCGGAAGGCGATTTCGAAGCAGTCTCGCAGGTGGCCAAAAAGGTCCGCAACTCGGAGATCGCCGCACTGGCAAGGGCTTCGGTCAAAGATATCGACCGGGCCTGGAAGGCGGTTTCCCATGCCAACCGTCCGAGGCTGCACACCTTTCTCGCAACTTCAGACATCCACATGCAATACAAACTGCAGATGACGCGGGAGGAAATCCTTTCCACGGCCGTGGATGCGGTCAAATATGCCTGCGCCTTTACGGAAAATGTCGAATTTTCAGCCGAAGACGCCTCCAGAAGCGATCCCGACTTTCTCTGCCGGGTTTTTGAGGCGGTCATTGATGCGGGCGCAAAAGTCATCAATATACCGGATACGGTCGGTTATGCCATTCCCGAAGAATTCGGCGGACTCGTCGCCTATATCCGGAAAAATACGCCAAACATTGAAAAGGCGGTCTTGAGCGTACACTGCCATAACGACCTCGGCCTGGCCACCGCCAACACCCTGGCGGCCATTCATGCAGGCGCCCGGCAGGCGGAGGTCACCATAAACGGTATAGGCGAACGGGCCGGCAACACCTCGCTGGAAGAGCTGGTCATGACGCTCAACACCCGCCCGGCCTATGTTCCGGTTACCACGGGCATCGAGACGCAGCGAATTTATTCCACAAGCCGGCTGGTCAGCATGATAACGGGCATTATGGTCCAGCCCAATAAAGCCATTGTCGGTGCCAACGCATTTGCCCACGAAGCCGGTATTCATCAGGCCGGAGTCTTAAAAAATCCCATGACCTATGAAATCATGAAGCCTGAAACCGTGGGATTGACCAGCAACAAAATGGTTATGGGCAAACATTCCGGCAAACATGCCCTGAAAAAGCATTTGAAAAACATGGGCTATGATCTGTCCGAAGATGAGGTCAAAATTGTATTTGAAAAATTCAAAATCCTATCGGACAAAAAAAAGGTAGTTCATGACGAGGATATCGAGGCCCTGGTGAACGAAGGAATTCTCCGGACATCCGATATTTATTCGCTGGAGTACCTGCATATCAGCAGCGGTACCACCGTTTTTCCCACGGCCAGTGTCAAAATCTCCATCAACGGCAAAATGATTAAAGGCACCGGCACCGGAAATGGTCCGATTGATGCCACCTATCACACGATCGCTGAAATTACGCAAACCGAATCCGAGCTTCTGCGCTTTTCCATCAACGCTTTGACCGACGGCACCGATGCCCAGGGCGAGGTTACCGTCCGGCTCAAGGAAAACGGCCTCATCGCTCTTGGACGAGGGACGGACCCGGATATTATCACCGCCAGTGCCTACGCTTATGTCAACGGATTAAACCGGCTTGAATATCTTAAACAAAACCCGCCCCAGACAGAGGGGGGGTTGTAGACTTGATCAGCGGGCTGGGTCATTCAA
>JAGYOT010000530.1 GCA_018399455.1 Desulfobacterales bacterium | reverse complement strand
CCGGAGACAGTCATCCCACAATCGAAGGGCCCAGAGTCCAGCCAGAAAAGGTAAGCCTTCCCGGCTTCCTCGGGGTCATACCGCCCTTGATCCGCCAACATGCGGGCCAGCAACAGCGCCATCTCGGAATCGTCGGTCGGTTGGCCGGCATGAAAAAGCGATTGGGAATGGGATGGGATGTAATGATTTCTCTTTGCTACGTCCAACCATATCGGTCAGAATCAAGTGGATCTCGCCAGCATACTTCTCTGGCAAGCTCGATGGCATTCTGGAGTTCTGGTTTCCATCAGGTTTGGCCCGCCTTTCGAACATCATTGCGGTCATTCACAGGATTATAAACTCATCTTTTACCAGTGGGATTGTCTCAAGACCGCGTTCGGATGGTTGATCTGGCCCCTTCTTCAGCATGCGGGCCGCTTTGGCCAAGTACTGCGGCAGAATTTAATTTCGACAAGGGGCCAACACAGCTCCTCAATCTTACGGGCCAGAGCTTTCTGAATCTCCATCATGTGTTTTCTTTCACATTCACCGGAGCCTAAAGTTCATAGGGACATCTGGCTTAGCCAGATAGCCGTTGGTCCTGTTTTTCAGTCTGGCGACGATTTCCACCTTTTTACTCCAAGCGAGCAGCACGAGAAAGTAAGGAGGTTATAATCCATCCAGATTATTATTCATCAAACAACGTCACCTCCCCGGGCTTACGGGCCGCTTTTTGCGTACGTTTCAATTCGACCGCCTCCTTCTGCGCCAGGCGCTTCTGATACACGGCCGGGATCCGCTTCAGGAACACGTCGCCCGTGTCCGTGTGGAAAAAGATCTTGCGTGTATCTGTGCCGCCCACATCCTGACTCAAGACACAGATTCCCTCAACTCGGAGGAACTCAAGCGCAAAGGAGACGTTTTTTTCTCCCATGGCGTTGTTGCCGGAGATGGTCGCGATCACATGGCCCCCGCCGAAGACCTTGGCAGCCAACCGCTGGCGATTGCCTCCCAGATTGACGATCCGGTTGATCAGCACTTCCATGGCATTGATCCCGTACCTGGCCGGTTCGTCATAGTGTTTCATATCCGCCTTGCCCGGCAGGAGGATGTGGTTCATCCCCCCGATGCGACGTTCCAGGTCAAAAAGGCAGACCGCCACACAGGATCCCAGGACGGTTTGGATCACGACCGGATCTCTGCTGGCATGATATTCGCCGATGTGAATGCTGATCTGCTTTTTCATTTTTCCAGTATCAGTAGCGTATCATCCACATACCTGAACCGGGAGATCTGTTTACAGAATCTTTTGAGTTCAGAAGTGCCGGCCGTCAACTTGTCGATTTTTGCCATGGACCGCTCCATGTCGCGTTTGAGGTACCGTGCGCCGCACCGGAACACGTAGTCTCGGGTGACCGCCATGGCCGCCTGGTGGCGAAACTGCTCCTCAACGGTCCCGGACCCCAGGTAGAGGGCGTCCATCATCTCGGGCGTCCGGACGCGCATGGGGCAGGGTGTGAACCGACAGTGAAAAGGCTTCACCGTTTCCACAACACATGGCGCGTTGGGGCGAAAAAAAACGCAGTGCGCCTCCCTTTTGAGCTTGAGCCCCCCGGAGTGCACGCTGGGCTCGGTTGCAATGTAGGCCTTGAAAAAGCCGCCCCACGTCACCCCCAGGTGGTCCGAGATGCGCCGGATGTCGTCCAGGGTCACCGGGCTCTCCCTGGCGCAAACGCCCTGTTTTTTTGCACGCCGAGCAATTGTAGATCAGGGCCACGGCCGCGCCTTGCGCGTCCCTGGCGAGTTTGATCTTCTGGGTGTCGCGTATCGGAATGTTTTCTTCAATCGCTTTCAGGGCCATGCGAAAGTCGGTTTCGTTCCACGCGGAGCCGTTTTTCGCGATATATGTCTTGGTGACCATGGCAGCCACGGACTGCTCCCAGAGCAGGACGCGCTCGGCCGGGTCGGTGCAGGTGGCCGTCCACGGCATTGCGCCGTTTTCCGCCTGAAAGGAGCAGTTGTAGAACCGGCAGGCCGCCGGTTTTGCCGGGTGTACGGAGCATTTTTTTTCTTCGTTCAGGAAGAGGCACGCCCCTTCTTTGTCCTTCCGGATCATAAACAGTGAAGAACGCTTCGAG
>JAGYOT010000053.1 GCA_018399455.1 Desulfobacterales bacterium | reverse complement strand
ATAGGAGATGTCAAATCGTGATGCTCTCGTAAAAAGTCGATTTGGGATGGCAAAGCAAAAAGTTCAAGATCAAGGCGTCGCAAATCCCGAGGAATGCAGCGTACATATAGTACGTGAAATTTCGAGGGCATGCAGCGCAACGCAGATATTGGACTTTTTGCGAAGCCATCAAATCGTCACCTTAAAAAAAGGTTTGATCATTAAGGCAAAAACCAAAGTCAGTATAAAGTATAAAACAAGACTGTCCGTCGTGAGCCCAAAAAACGAATACCCGGCCCGGCGGTATTGAATCCGGATTTGTTTGAGCACGGAGCCGGCCGGCAGAAATCCCTCGGCATTATAGAACAGGGCGTCAATGCTGTTGGCCCTGATGGTTTTGGGCGAAAAACGGTTCATCGGCAGGTCAACAGCGATTTTTTTATTCCCCAGTTCCTGTCCTGATGCATGAAGGCCGATCATCTCTGCAGGTCCTGCATTGTTCCGGATTCTTGCCCGCCAGAACGCCTTTTTCTGGTCGGGAATCCGAAGAACCGGGGTCACCACCTCAATCCCGGGCGAAGGCCTGCAGCGGATGGAATCCAGCACCCCGGCATCGGCAACGCTTGCAGATACAATAAATTCGTTGTCCGTTTGAAGCGGCAGATAGCCGCAGCGCTGGTTGACCTGGACGGTAATGATCAGCAGGGGAATTATGATAATGATCAGCGGCACAACCGTATGACGGATGTAGAACAGGTTGTGTTTCAGGATGTTAAAAATACTCGAGAGAATCAGGGGAAGACGGTCTTTGTAAAGCCGGATCTGAAGCAGGTATCCGAGAATCCTCCCCTTTTCAAGTTTTATGGCTTTTTGATCGGAGAATTTTTTGAATATCAGCATGAACATGGCGGCACTGATCAGACTCAGCCAGATAATGGTGCCATAGCGCTGCAGGTAAGTCTGGTTCACGCTGATCATGTCAAATAGTCGATTGAGAAAACCCATGAACAGTTCCATTGGACGTTACGAGATATAGCCGAGTCCCCTTAGCCGGTCGAGGACCTCCTGATCGTTTGGGGTCTCGTCTTCGCCGGCATAATTGATTTCCCTTTCAAGCATATGGGCCACAAACTCGTCTGCTGAGCCATATCCCGCTTTTTCTGACAGGGTTTTTACTTTTTGATAAAGGGCATCATCGATTTTAATTTTGGCCATATTCTATACTCCTGGTATATGCTTTAAGTTTGGAAAAGAGGGCTGCCGCTCATCTCAGAACCCGGCTGAATGCCGAATCGATCAAGGATGGTGGGACCAATGTCACAAAGACTCGGCGATTTCTTTGAGATCCGGCGGCTGCTCATCAAAAGAGCAGGGACGAAAACCGGATCAATACAGTGATCCCCGCTCCATTTATCGGTGTTGTCCTTGATCACGTCAGACTCAAAACTCCCGAGAATACTCTTCCATGAATTCCGGTAACCGTTGTTCCATCCAATAATGAGGTCCGGAGCATGCGGGTGGCGCCGATGCTCCTCCGGAGGGACAATACGCACCCGGGAGATGGCCTTTTCCCCGGTTTGAGGATCCCGCAGGGCCATCAGATCCCTGCAGAGCATTTTTAGAAGGCTTCTGGCCTGGCCTTCGGTCACAATACCCCTGGATTCTCTCCCCTTAAGGTTCAGGTACAGACAGTTGATCCCAACGTTGTAAGCGCCGGTCCGCTCCCAGTTGACCGAGGGGAAATACCCGTCTTTTCCGGCAACTTGATTTAACCGGCCGTTCAATGCCAAAAAGCCTTTTTCATATAGCCAGGTGTTGAGATTTACCTGGCGGTTAAAGGAGCCGAAACCGTGATCACTCATCACAATCAGCGTTGTATCAGGATCCCGGATGTCGATAGTGTCGAGGGCCTGCTTGATTACCTCGTCCACCCGAAGGTAGTAGGAGAGAATGGTGTTCCCGTATTGCTTTGCAAGCTCGGGGCAATACAAGGGGTTTGCCTTATCCAGGGTTCTCCAGTACATGTGGGTGTTCTGGTCCAGGCTGGAAAAATAAAAGAAAAGCATACCTGAATCCAGTTTTGAAAACCGCTCCAACTCATAATCCATCAGTCCCTTGCGCTCATCAAATATCTGCGAGGCAAGCCCGAGATACTGCTCCTCTGAAAGAATACCCTCGGAAAGTGCCTTGGTGTCCTCCGGAAAGCCTTGGGTATAGAACATGCCCACCTCACGGCTTAGTTTCCCAGCATAGCTTTCCGGATAAGCAACCGGCAGGGACGGATCCGTGGGACTGATATTAATGGGCGATATATACATTGAAAATTCGGGGTGGACCTGTTTGATCAGGATTTTGCATATGCCCCTGGCATTTACCAGAGGGCCCAGCATGGGGAAGGCAATTTCCTGCCAGCCGCTCCACTGGCCCTGCTTTAAAAGAATTTCATTGTCCTGGAGCCGGATGCGCACCACGGGGTTTTTTTTATCCCGCCAGATGGTGACGGGAACTTCGCTTTCGGGATTGCCGTCACGCAGGCTGTTGGCGGGGCCGGGCAGTCTGAAATCGGCCCTTCCGCCGCTGAACTGAACCGGTATGACAATGCCTCCGGACAGATCCTGCCCCTCCAGGTCAGAGGCTGTGGCAACCAGCGTGTAGCTTCCGTACCCGCCCCGAAGGTCCGGCGTGCCCATGCCTGAAACCATGTTCACCTTCTGATCGGAGCGGCATGGGAAATTGGCCGGCATCTTGAAAATAGTGGTGGGGATACCTTTTTTCCCCAGGGGGTCCCAAAAGGCCTCGCCTTGGCGCAGCAGACGGGTTTCACCTGCGGAAAGCGGAATTTTGTGGTTTCCCAGGTGCAGTACCCGTTTTGGGGGTGCAACCTCTGAGGTCGACAAATACGGCTCCATGGTTTCTGCACGGCGGTGAATAAAATCATAGATGCCGTGAACGCCCGGCGGGGCTCCCGTGATCACATTGGACCAGGCTACGGGGCTCTGAGGGGGGGTGCTTGTCTGCATGGGCATAAGGGTGCCGTTTTTGAGAAGCCTTTTAATATTCGGGAGCATGCCTTCATGTAAAAAGCGCCGCGTCAGGCTGACATCCATTCCGTCAATACCCAGAACCATTACCTTGGGTTTGGGTTTGGCCGCATATAAAACTTTCCCCAGGGGCGGAAAGGCTGCCACGGTTCCCATGGCGGCCATGTATTTGATAAACTGACGTCTCTTCATTCTGCACTGTTTTCCGGCAAGAGGGTTAACACCCGGCCGTCCTGATTCTTTAGTTTTTGAACCCCAAAAAGGTCCTGAATCGTAGGGGCCAGGTCCATGATCGAGGGATCTTTCTCTTTGACCTTGCGGTTGCAAAAGAAAATGCCAGGCACAAGCTCCGGATCAACCGAGTGGTCCCCGGACCATCGTCTTGTATTGGGTTCGATAATCCGATCTGTCGCCCTTCCGATTGCACTGTTCCATGAGGCCCGGTATCCCTTTTCGTAGCCGATCAAAAGATCGGGGGCATCGTCTGTGTAAGGGCCTTTAAGGTTCATTTGGGAAAGCATGGCCCGGCGAATGGGGTTTAGCCCTGTTTGTGCATCCGTTATGGCTTCAAGCTGTTGTTTGAGTTCAAGCTGTATTTTTAATCGTTCGTCCCCCGGTTTAACGATTCCCCGGCTTTCCCGGGTTTCAAGGTTTATGAACACGCCGGTTAAGCCTAAAGCATAAGCCTTGGTGCGCGACCAGTCAACCCCGGAAAACCAGTTCGCCTCCGGGAGCTTGTTGTTATCATGAAAGAACAGGTAGCCGTTTTTCCAAAGCCAGGAATTCAGGTTGATTCCCCATTTGAAATGGGTGAAACCATGATCTGAGACAACCATTAAGACGTCATCGGGCCTCGTCTGCTCCATCACTTCCCCAACCAGCTGATCCATGCGCTGATACATATTCTGAATGGCCAGTTTATGCCTTTCACAGTCTTTGCCGGGGTTGGCCGGGTGTTTGGCATCCAGGTACCGGAAAAACATGTGCTGGATCCGGTCGCTGGTATCGAATACCGATACGACCAGGCCGTCCCTGTTTTTCCGGAGGGCGTCAAAGAAGTGGTTTTTCCGGTCTTCGTAGATATCATAGCTTTGATTTAAAAAGTCCTGCTCATCGATAACGCCTTCGTTCAAGGCCCAGGTATCCTCTGAAAGCCCAAGTGTCGAGAAAGGACCGTAAAGCTTTGATAAAACGACGGAATAGTAAAAGGGATGCGAAACCGGCAGTGACGGTTTTTCCGGGTCAATATTAATGGGGCTCATATAAAGCCGCATCTCCGGCTCCGTCCGGTTGAGAAGAAAGCGGACAATGCCGCTGATTTTTTTTCTGTGCCCGGCTTTAAATGAAAGCCGGATCCATGGGGAGTATTGACCGGGCGCCAGTTTGAGAGATTCATCATGGATTTTCAGGATCAAATGGTTCTGTTCCGGGTCGAGTTTCCCCTGCATATCGATGCTAAGTTCCTGAGCAGCCCCCGGCATTCTGGGCCCGATTATCTGGCTGCGAAAGCGGTTGTCAGATAGCTCCACCGGTACATAGGTGCCTTCGGAAATTCCGGATGTGCACAGATCTTTGCTGTTTGTATAGCAGGTGAAAGCCCCTTGCGATCCCCGCAAATCAGGCGCACACATGGCAGAGAGGCTTGTGCCGTAAAATTTTTCCGGCGGAAAGGAGATCGGAACGCGCAGCACAGATGAAAAGATGCCGTTTTTGCCGATGGTCTCCCAAAATGAGGTCGCCTTGCGCAAAAACCGAACAATCGTTTTGTTTCGTTGCCATGTCAAAGGCCCCAGTTTAACGGGCCGGCTGATTGTTCCGATTTCCGCTGATGATAACACCGGAAGATAGGTGTTTGGATCGCGCGTATAGAAGTCAAAGATTCGGTGTTTGCCGGGGTTTACCCCCGTGGCAAAGCTCGACCAGGCTACGGGAGAAATCGAGGGCTTGGTAGTGGTCAGGGGGGAAAACGTCCCCTTTTGGCCAAGTTTTTTGAAATTCGGCAAAAGCCCTTGGTCCATGTAGGTCTGCACAAGCTGAGGGTCCAGGCCGTCCAGCCCCAGTGCGACAACACGCCGGACCTTTTTGTGTTTGCTGATCTGGCGCTGCCTGAGGTATATGATAGCGGCGCGGAAGGGCCAGATAAGAATCGTAAAGAATGCCAGAAAACCGGTGGCGAAAAGGATGAAAAAAGAGGATATGACGGCAAAGCCAGCCCCCGGGCCGATATAGGCCGACGCCCCGGTTGGTGTGAAAAGGATTGAAACAACTATCCAAAACAAAATGGAAACGGGTATGAAGGAATGCATTGATTTATTTTCTGAATTACAGTCTGTTGCGATATAAGCGGCTGTCCACCACCGAGGCCATGGCCTCGATATCACAGGGTTTTGTTATAAATTCACTGATTTCTGCCGCATGCTTTAGCGGATCATGGATAACCTCGCCGTATTTCAGAAAAAGGCACGCCATCTGAGGCTGCCTGGCGAGCCACAATCGTATGGAATAAAGATGATCCTTGAATTTGCGGGCCAGCTTGTCCTGGCCGGCGGCATCCGGGGAATCGTTCCGATGCTTCAGCATTTTCGCCTGCGAGGCCATTATCTCTTCAATCGGCCGCAGCATGAACAAGACCTTATATTTCTTTTCATTGGGCAGATAGGGCAGAAGATGGGAGATTACCTTTATCCCTTTTTCCTCGGTTTCCCTGAGCCAGCTCGCATCCGCGGCAAGATCCTTTACGGGTTCGTATTCGTAATAGCCTTTGGGGTTGTCCGTATCAGGACTTCGGCGATGATCGGTAAGGATTTCGATGCCGCCGGCTTCCAGCATTTTCATGAGCATGGAAGTCCCCGAACGCGGCAGTCCGGATACAATATATATCATTTCGGATCGTCAATAAGCAATTGAATTCTGTTTTCTCTTTACAAGCCTTGCAGGCCGCCTGGCTTACTTGGTGTAGCCAAGCCCGCGCAGCATCTCAAGCGTTTCCGGATCCGTACTGCCGGTCGCCCGGACCTCATCGGCGGTTTCCAACGGGTAGCCGCAGTCTTCCAGACGGTCGTAAAGGGCCTTTTCCATCCGGTTTGAAACAATAAAGTTCTGGGTGATGAGGTTTTCGAGCTCCCCGGGATCGTTTTTGATCTGATACAACTCAAGTTCTCCGGTATTCATATTCTTTATGATTTTATGATCATCCTGGATAAGCGATACCAGATTGTGGGGAGCCTCGTCTTTAAACGTCATCCCCAGAACCGGCCGATCCGTATTTTCTTTTCCTTCAATCAGCGGCAGCAGGCTCTCCCCGCGCATGTGGGAAGGGCGGCGGGCAGCGAATAAATCAAGGACCGTGGGGAAAACATCTATCAAGCGGACTCTGGCCTGAATTTGTTTCCCTGCAGGCAGGCGTCCGGGAGCGGCCACGATCAGGGGAACATGGATCATGCTGTTATACAATTGGCTGATATGACCGATTTGGTTATGGTCGCCGATGCCTTCCCCGTGATCGGATGTTAATATGACAAGGGTATTTTTTAAAAGCCCCTGGCTGTCAAAGCGTTCCAGGGCTTTGCCCAGATAATGGTCGGCAAATTCAACTTCTTGTTTATAACTTTCCCGAACGGTGTCTATTTTGAGATAGGCAGACAGAAAAACCTGAATCATAATCTTTTTTGACCCGTTGGTGTCATTTTGAAGAAGAATCTCCCCCTGCCTGGCTTTGTTCAATATGTAGTTGCCCTCTTTCGGGCCGGAACGGACTTCCCATTCGATCCCGGAGCTTACCTTGAACTGCCGGAGATAAAACGGGCTTGCGGATTTGAAAGTTAAAAGGTTTTTGCCGGGTTTTAACGGGGCCTGAAGGTTGTATGTGCTTTGTTTGGCAAGGTCAAACACGGCAATGCCCTCCCCGTTTAGCTGAACATCAACCCGGATTTTTCTTAGATCGTGCCCGTGGTACGGTTCATGGGGATCTGAATAATGAACGAATGCATTCCAGCTTGCCTGGGATTTGAGTTCCTCTGTCAAACCCGCCAGTTCTTCGTCTATCTGATTGGCCTGCTTGATGGTAAAAGGCCTGGTGTCAATGTATCGGTCAAACCCCTGGTTGATATTCATGCCAAGATTGAGGGTCCCCAAGCTGACCGCCGCTGAATTAAAAAAACGCATGCCTTTAAGGTATTCCGCGGATAGCCGAAAATGGTCTGACAGGTGCTGTCCGTTGTTTAACACATGGGTTTCGTGGGGGTAAAGCGATGAAAACATGCTGGTATGAGAGGGCAGGGTAGCGGGTATATGCGAAAAGGCCTGGGAAAACAATACGCCGTTTTTAGCCAGTCTGTCGATGTTCGGGGTTTTTGCCAAAGCGCCCAGACAGCCGCAATAATCGGCGCGGAGCGTGTCGATAACGATAAAAAGCAGGTTGGGACGGTTCCGGCAGGATCTGTCCGTTGTTTGAATCCGCCCCTGCCATTTGACCGGCACAGTGGTTTTGCCCGAATCCGTATTCCCTGTATATTTAACGCTAAAATCCACAAACCGGGATGAAAAGGCGGTCAGGTCAATTTTTTTCTTTGTGGGCAGTGCATGCGGGGCAGCGGAAAAAACGGAGTTTTCCCGGCCTTCCCCGTTGATCGAGATCGAAAACCGGCCATCAGCCTTTGAACCGGATGCCGCTGAATCACAAGGAGTGGTTTGAACTATAAGCCGTGAGTCGGATTCAATGAATAAAAGTTTGCGAAATGCGGCATTCGGGGGAATGGAAATGAAGCCGTTGTTTGTTAAATGGATGCTATTGTCTCTCCCGGTGCCGTCTTTGCCCATGATGAGTTTCTTGAAGCTCACGGCAAGACACCGGTCGTCCGTGTTAATATTGAAATCAGAGGGCTTGGCGCATGATTTAAATACAAACGTAAGAATGTTTTCAAATTTTTTTAGAAGTGCCGCCGGCACGGTAAATTGGAATGTATCATGCCCGCCGGATATGTCCAGCGAACCGACAGGCTTTTCATTTGCATAGATTTTAATTTTTTGGTCTTTTATTGGATCGAATGCGCGGCAAAAAATCTGAACGGGCAGGTCGCGCTCCGGCTGAAAAGTGTAAAATTTTATAGAAGCAGCTTTATTAATGGCCCAGGTATGCGTTGGCTCAGTGTCGGACCAGCCGTCAAGCAGGTGTTTCCGGTCTTCTCTGCTGCTGAAATCAATTTGCCGGGTGTTTTCAATCAGGTATAATTCCTGGAAATGTTCTGAAAAATCAAAGTAGGTAAGCCGTGGCATGGGATTCCCCCCACTGTTTTGGACAAAAACCAAAGGAGAAACAGAGAGCCCGGCTGCCGTAAAGGTGATGCTGATCAAAAATTCGCGCCTGTTCATAACGCTACCGCATAATTTTTTAAGTAGAAATTAAATTTCCAGAGTAAAACTCATGTCAAGTAACCTCTATTATATGATTTGTCGCTGCCAGTCAATGGCCCGAACCTGTTTTTTCCGTACAAAAACCGTACAAAACCGGATAAAAAAAGGTGGTTGCGGATTTGTCTTCCAGGCCAAATAGTGCCTATACCTTGACAGGAAAGGCAATTCATGTATTATCGTTGGCACGTGACCCCGTTTTGGGCTGATTCAACAACCTGAACTGAGCGGTGATGGCCATGTCAGAATCCCCTGGTAATCTATTATTTGTCACTGGCGCCTTTATTCTTATCCTGATCGCTGCCGTTCTGTTTGCCTATGGCCGGACGCTTGACGCCCCCTTTCTTTTTGATGACTACAACACGATTGTGAAGAACAATCCGGAGCTCAGAATAAGGGATTTAAGCCCTGAGTCCTTGAAATCGGCGGTTAATGCCCCCCAGGGCAAAAAACGGCCATTGGCCACGCTGACGCTGGCATTAAACTACTATTTCAACGGGGCCAAGACATTCGGCTATCACCTGGTCAATATCCTGATCCACA
>JAGYOT010000529.1 GCA_018399455.1 Desulfobacterales bacterium | reverse complement strand
GGTCCTTGAAAACGCCTTACGTGTTTCCGCCTGAGGTCTTTGAAATCCATTATACCATCGAGGCCATTATTATTGTAATGCTGGGCGGGTCCGGGACACTGCTCGGTCCGGTAGTCGGGGCTTTGATTTACGGGATCTCCAAGTATTATCTCTCCATTTTTTTACCCGGCGTCCAGTTGTTCATCTTTGCCGCCGTTATTATTTTTATTATTGTGATGTTCCCGGAAGGGGTTGTTGGCGTGATCAGGGAAAAAACGCGCAATACCTTCCTGGGACCCTATATCATTTAAAAGAATTAAATTATGGCTCTATTGCGCCTTGAAGATGTGACCAAGCGGTTCGGGGGGCTGATTGCGGTCGACCAGGTGAGTCTGACGATTGACCGGGGTGAATTTGTCGGTATTGTCGGACCCAACGGCAGCGGAAAGACCACGCTGTTTAATGTTATCAGCGGCGTGTTTTATCCCGATGCCGGCCGTGTGTTTTTCAATGGTGCCGATATTACCCGAATGCCTTCTTATAAGCGGGCGCCACTCGGTATCGGCCGGACCTTTCAGATCCCAAGGCCGTTTTCCTCTGCAACGGTGCGGGAAAATGTTGCCGTGGGAGCCATGTTCGGCTCTCAAGGCAGGCATCTGAATGTGGAGAAATCGCTTGCGTTTGCCGACGAGGTCATTGATCGGATCGGGCTTTCAAAGCACCGGGAAAAGAGTGCCGGAGTTTTAACCCCGGTGGAGAAAAAACTGATGGAAATCGGCCGCGCCCTGGCCATGAGGCCTAAGCTTCTGCTGATGGATGAGGCCATGGCCGGGATGCATCCCAGCGATATTGATCATATGGTCGCATTTTTGATTACTGTTGCAAAAGAGGAGGGCATTGCCATTGTGGCCATGGTGGAGCATATCATGCGGGCGGTGGTGAATATGGCGGAAACGGTGATTGTCCTGGACCACGGAGAAAAAATTGTTGATGCACCGACCAACGAGGCGCTAAACGATCCCCGGGTCGTGGATGTTTATCTGGGTAAAGCGCACGGGGAAGCCCATGCTGAATATTAAAGCCCTTGAATCCGGCTATGGCGCCATGCAGGTGCTGTGGCAGCCGAGCTTGGAGGTCCGTGCGGGCACCATCACATCCCTGCTGGGGCCCAACGGGGCGGGCAAAAGCACGCTCCTTGCCACTGTCCTGGGTTCGGTTCGCCCCTGGAGCGGGACGATTATCTACCGGCACGCCGATATTACCAGCCTCCCCAGCCATAAGAAAGTCAACGAGGGTATTGCCCTGGTGCCCGAAGGCAAGCATTTGTTTGCAAATATGACGGTCTATGAGAATCTGATGATGGGTGCGTATCTAAAAAAGGCCTATGAACAGCGCGAGGATTCTCTGGCTTTGGTCTATCGCCTGTTTCCGCGGCTCAAGGAGCGGAGCCGGCAGATGGCCGGGCTCTTAAGCGGCGGCGAGCAGCAGATGGTAACCATTGCAAGGGCCCTGATGACACGGCCTCAGCTGATGATGCTCGATGAACCGAGCCAGGGGCTGGCGCCTAAGCTTGCCAATGAAGTGTTTGAGACCATCATAAAACTGAAAACCGATATCCGCCTTACCATCCTCCTGATCGAGCAGAATGCCGATGCTACCCTGGATGCCGCCGACTACGTTTATGTCATGCATGAGGGCAGAATTAAAGCCAGCGGCAGTCCGGATGAAATAAAGGGCTCCAGGGACATTCGGGAAGCGTTTTTGGGAATATGATTTCCCGCCGGCCCTTCGTCCTTTCTCTTCCTTGCCATAGCCATTGTTTTTGCCTATAAAATAAAAATCGATGGAAAACCGTATACCGATTAGCCAAGGGAGCTTAGCTGATGCCGATTTATGAGTTTTATTGCAGTAACTGCCATACGATTTTTAATTTCTATTCAAAAACCGTCAATACCAAGAAGGTTCCGATCTGCCCGAAATGTCATAGAACTCAGCTCACCCGTCAGATATCGCTTTTTGCCGTGACCGGCCGCGCCGGAGAGGGAGACGATGAGGATCCCGGCCTGGATGAATCCAAAATGGAGAGGGCCATGGAATGGATGGCCGGGCAATCCGAAAAGATCAATGAGGATGATCCCCGACA
>JAGYOT010000528.1 GCA_018399455.1 Desulfobacterales bacterium | reverse complement strand
GGTATCCCGGAATCAGGTAAGCCGCGGTGCTCAGGCTGTAGGGCAGGACAAAGCCCAGCAGGAGGCAGTAGGGAATAATACTTAAAAAGGTGTAGGAAAATGTTGGGAAAAAGCCGAGCGATGCGCCATGGATAAACACAAGATCCCGCAACTCGCGGATGGCATAAAGTTCAAGGGGTGAGAGCGCTGTGAGGAGCAGTGACAGATAGCCCAGACGCACAGGACTTCCCCTGTTGCCGGCCGGTTTCGCCAGCAGGGTGCCGATGCCGCCCAGAATCAGCCAGTTGAAAAGGATGAGGGAAACAACGAATTCGTTTCCGTTGAACTGGGAAAGAAACTCCCGGATGACCAAAAGCTGGGTCACCACCGAGGAAATTCCGGTGGTGATGACGACCAGGGCAATACGGTGCTCAAGCGTGTTCTTCAAAATACTGGGCTTGGTAGATCAGAATTTCAAGATCGCCCTTTTTCCAGGAATCTCCTGGTAATCCGGCTTTCAGGCACAGATGCGAGAGAAACATCTCTTTTTCCGGCAGCTGATCCCATACCTGAGGTAGAAAAGTGGCACTGTGCATGCCTTTTCTGATAATGACACCGTCAATCCCGGGGCGCAGTTTCGATAACAGATCCCCGGCGTTATTGTATTCCAGAGGCTGCGGCCGGGTCAGCAGGCTGACCTCAATTTCGATCTGATCGAGTTCCTGTCTGGACAACGGCGGGAATCGGGGATCATGAAACGCCGCATTGACGGCATTGTCCTCAATCCCTTCCCTGAGCGGTCTGTCAGCCACGAGATTGCCGATACATCCGCGGAGCTGGTTGTTCTTGGTCAGGGTGACAAAGGTGCCGCGCCGCGTCCGGAAGATCTTATCATTGAGCTTAGTTTCAATGTCCTTCTCCTCCTCGCCCGTCCGGCCGAGCCGTTTCGCAATTGTATGCCGGGCCAGCTGAACCAGAAGCCGCCCCTTTTCTTCACTGATCTGCTGATTGGATTCTGCCATAGGCTCCTCTCCGTAAAATGCAATGGCGGCATAGCCGACAACCCGGTTTTTGGGGCCGGCAGTGTCGCCGCTGTTTTCATAGTAGAGCAGCTGGGGGTGCCAATTGAGGCGCCAGGCCATGTGAATCAGCATTCCAATAGATGCTGACCCGCAGGCCCGGTTTTTATCCGCTGCCAATCCTTGCGCATTCAGATTGCATATCATGCCGATGGTTTCCCGGTCCCGCCTGTTCGCTTCCTCGTAAGAAAGATAATGCGAAAGATCCGAACTGACAACCAGGAGGGTACGGCTGTCATAAATGCCTGCAATGGCAGAAGCGTACCTGTCTATATCGCCGGGTCCCATCACGACCGGGATGAGACTGAAGCTATCGAGGGTGGCTTGCAGGAATGGCAGAATGACCTCGATACAGTGTTCCCGCTGATCCGATGATGGCAGGCTGCGAAAGAACTCATGGCGATTTCTGAGCTTTGCGGCATCCGGATGGAGCGGAACGCTTCCCAGAGGCGTTTCATAAGCATCAACGCAGCTGACGGCGGCATTTTGAAACCCCACCCGGTGGTCCGGGCCGCAGATGATAACCTTGGAAAATTTGTGCCTGTTAAGGGCTCGTGCGGCATGGGCGACTGTGCGGCCGGAGTAGATATAGCCGGCATGCGGCATGATCAGGGCTTTGAGCGTTTTTCCGGAAGGCGCCTGGATTTTTGTCTGTTGGGCCTCCGCTAAGAATTTTTCAATTTGATGCTCAAGCTCACCGCGATCTGCCGGATAGAATTTGCCGGCATAAACGGCATGGCGAATGCCCCCGCCAAAGGCCGGCGGTGCCCGAAAGACGCCCCAAAAGCAGACCCAAAAGCAGACCCAAAAGCAGACCCAAAAGCAGACAATGATCAGAAAAATGCCTGTCAGCAAAGAATTAAGCATGGATACGCCGGTCCATGAGATATTTCGGGGTATTCGGACGGGGCGCATCATTTGGCCTTCCCCCGTTCGTGAATCATCATGCTGCCTGCGGGAGCGCCGGTGTGGGCGGCGATAACCGGACACTTGACCTTGAAAATAAAAAATATGTGCTGTTTTGCTTCAGAGAGGGATTCAAAGTTGCCCTGGCCCTTGGCCACCACAAGATCTGCAT
>JAGYOT010000527.1 GCA_018399455.1 Desulfobacterales bacterium | reverse complement strand
GCGACGCCCTCTGATCTTAAATTGGGCTTGAACTTTTTTCTTTGCCATCCAAAAATTGACTTTTTACGAATGCATCAAACGTGGTAAAGGTTTTTTTATGAAGGCTGAAAAAGATCCAGGCTGGGCTCAAACAGAACCGCAAATCCCGCTTTACGAGATATACCAGGCACTTCGCCGCGCTTTCGGCCATCAGCACTGGTGGCCTGCGGAAACAGCGGAGGAGGTAATCGTCGGCGCGGTGCTTGCCCAGAATGTGGCATGGGAAAATGCCAGCCGGGCCATCCGGGCGCTCAAAGAAAAACAGCTCTTATCGCTTGCAGCCCTTCATGAAACCGATGCGACGGTCATTGCCCCGCTCATCCGCCCGTCGCGCTTTTACAATCAGAAGGCCCAACGGCTCAAAAACCTGTCCGATCTTCTGATGGATCGGTTCCAGGGAAGTCTTGAGGCCATGCTCGCGGCCGATTTATCCCTGCTTAGAAAGGAGCTGATGAATTTAAGCGGATTCGGGAATGAAACGGTGGACTCGATTCTCTTGTACGCCGCACAAAAGCCCGTATTTGTCATTGACGCTTACACCCGGCGTATTTTCAGCCGCCTGGCGCTGATTCCACCGGACTGGTCCTACCGCGCATGCCAGCAGTACTTCATGGACCGGCTGCCGGCGGATCTTGATTTATACCAGGATTTTCATGCCCAGATTGTCTGTCTGGGCAGTCGGATTTGCAAGAAAAAAAACCCGCTATGTTCCTACTGCCCTTTAATCCGGTGGTGTAAAAAAAAATGAGGGCCATTGCATGAAAACCGTTTCCACTCAAAACAAACTTCTCCAGCGCATTGATGAACTGGAAAAACAGGTGGCCGACTGCAGGGCCAGGCTGGATTCGCTCAGGGAGAATGCCCGGAATTATCAACTGCTGGTGGAGAACGTACCGGATGTCATCTGGATCATGTCCATCGAAAAATTTAAACTGACCTATCTCAGCCCTTCTGTGGAAAAACTCCTCGGCTACACAGTTGAGGAAGCCCTGAACAAGTCGTTTAAAGAAATCCTTACGCCGGGCTCATACACTTTTGCCCTTCGCCGCTATGCGGAAATTCAGCTTAAGGCACGGCAGGATCCTGTTGCCATTGAAAGCACCTACAAGATAGAGGTTCAAAACCAAAGAAAAAACGAATTTCCTGTATGGACGGAAGTAACCGTGCAGCCGGTATCGGATGAGGCCGGACGCATCGCCAAACTGATCGGGGTTTCCAGGGATATTTCAGGCCGCGTCGAGGCGCAGCAGGCACTTGAAAAAAGCGAGGCCAGGTACCGGAACCTGTTTGAAGACTCCGGAGATGCCATCTATATTGCCGCCCGAAACGGGGAAATCATCGATATCAACCCGGCCGGAGAGGCCCTTTTCGCCCGCAGCCGGGCTGCACTGATCGGCATAAATATTCTGGATTTTTACGAATCTTCTCAGGAAAGGAAATCCTTCCTCCAGCGAATCGAAGCCCAGGGCGAGGTTCGCGATTATGAAATCCGTTTCCGGGCAAAAAACGAAAAAAATCTTGACTGCCTGGTGACCGCCTCATTGTGGAGGGGCGAGGATGGCACGATATATGGGTATCATGGCATTATCCGCGATATTACGCTCCAGAAACGCTTCCAGGAAAACCTCCGGCATGTTCAGAAAATGGAGGCCATCGGCACGCTTGCCGGCGGCATTGCCCATAACTTCAACAATCTCCTCATGGCCATCCAGGGCAATACCTCCCTGATGCTGATGAAAACACCTCCCAATCACCCCAGCCACCAAAAGCTGAAAACCATTGAGCGCCATATCCAGTATGGCTCCGAGCTCAGCAGCCAGCTCCTGGGGTTTGCCAGAGGCGGCGCCTATCAGATGACCACGCTGAACGTGAACCCCCTGATCCAGATGAGCAGCAAGATGTTTGCTGCAACCCGCAAGGAAGTGACCTGCCGCACCCGGCTGGCAAAAGATCTCTGGTCCATTGATGCGGATCCGGGCCAGATTGAGCAGATCCTGATCAATCTGTTTGTCAATGCATGGCAGGCAATGACCGGTAACGGAGAAATCCATATTCAAACTGAAAATATCGTCCTGGGTGAATTTCAAATCGCCCAGTTTCAGGC
>JAGYOT010000526.1 GCA_018399455.1 Desulfobacterales bacterium | reverse complement strand
TCCGGTCGGCCACGGCGCGCAGAAAAAAACCGGAAATGGGAACATCAAACCCTTTTTCCCGGGCCTGAACGGAAAACGGAGCGCGCTTTTTTTCAAAGGCCAGCCATTCTTTGATCAGGGCGAAGAGCCGGGCCTTCTCAATGGCTTCAAACCGGTCCGTAAACGTTCGCGGCTTTCTGGCGGCCATCTCTTCTACCGCCTTTGCCACAGCAGCTTCAACTGCTGCATTCTGTTCGGAGAGCGGTATGGTCATCAGCACGGCGTGGGTTTTAAGCCGCTGCCACAGAAGCTCCATGCACCGGTGTATCAATATGCCCCGAGCCGCGGCATCCAGGCCTGGCGCCGGCTGCTCAAGGGCCTCCGCCCCGAGCCGGAACCTGGCAAAAGCCGAGAAAGGACAGCTTGCCTGGGCTTTAAGAAGCGCCGTACCGCCGCGAATAAATGCCCCATCGGCAATTCCAGGGCCCCTGGAATCATAGAAGCATTCGAGGGCCGGAGCATCCGGAAAATTCCCCCAGAACGAGGGTTCCGACGGCCGGGGGTGGCTTTCTTCCGCTTCCAGATAGCCCCGAACCAAGGGACTGGGAAACCGTTCGGCGTCGCCTTCCCGCCTTGGATAGCTCAGGACCACGGTTGGGGCACATCCAAACAGCCGATCGGTGATTTGCCGGGCATAGGCCAGTTCTCGCTCAGCAGAAGCATGCAAAACGTTATGTTTGCGCTGCAGCCACACCGGTATCAGCGGGTTGGGGCGGGGCTCGGGCGGCCAGTGCTCATTGTCCAGCCCCATGATCCAGGCTGCATCAAAGATTTCGCCCGCAGACTCCAGCACGCCAAGCACCTGAACCGGCAGATTCCCGGTCTCCGGCTGAAAAGCGGTGCCGGAAACAATCCGGTTTAAGATATCAAACGCCCGGAAGAAAGGCATGGGCTCCGCTACCCGGTCCATGGCCGCGAGCCGGGCCATCGCTTCCTGCCAGGCATCCCGGCATTGGTATTCCGAGCTTGAAAGGCTTCGCTCGCCGGGCCATTGAAGGCTTTCCAAAAGGGAAAGAAAACTTTCCGCCCATCGCGATGGCGGCTGCTCGGCAGGCAAATGCGCTAAAACCGATTTGAACCTTCGGAGGCGTTCGCAAAAAACCGGGCACCTTTTTGCGGCAGCAAGCTCAATGATCTGGTTCCATTCTGTTTCAAGTTCTGCCTGTCTGCGTAGCGCTGCATCGATGACTCCCCGGTTTGCGAGCTCCTTTTCGGCTCCCCCCACGAAGGGGCTTAAAAGCAATTGGCTCACATTCTCTATAGCTACGACCGGCTGCGCGGATTTCAGCACTGTCAAGGCGGCCCGGATCATGGGGTATGTACTTAAAGGCGGCCCCAGGGAAATATTATAGAGCCGGCTCTCGTGGGGGGATTTTGTTTCGTGGTTGGCCAGCACCAGGCCGGGATGCAGGATATCATCAAAAATCCGGACCAGTTGCCTGCGAACCGCCTCGAGATCCGGCACGATAATGCCGATGCGCATCCCCGGTTCTGTTTCCAAAAGTGCCCTTGCCCAGCGGGCTGCCTGTGTTATTTCGGCTTCCGTATCCGGGAGAGAAAACCCCGTCACCTGCCCTGTGCGGCCGGTCCGGGAAAGGAGGGAAACCGATTTGCCCCGGGCCGCTATGGCTTCAATCAAGGCCTCGGTCTGCGGCGGAAAACAGTCAAATCCGGCGAAGATGATCGAATCCGTAAGGGGCGCGAGGTCCATGCGGATACCGGTCGCCACAAGATCCGGAAGCCCCGCGGCGTCAACCCGGTTCTCCGCGTGGCACCGGTTTTCAAAGCGCGCAGCCCAGTCGATAAATGCCTGGGTATCCGGCGGAGGGACCCGGGCGAGATCATTTTTGTCCAGCTTCCATTGACGGCACACGGACAGCGCTTGTTGAGCAGTTTTTGCAGCGGCTGCGGTCTGAAGCAAACCCCTGCCATATTCCGATTGCTCAATGACCGAGACCCATATCCAGAGTTCCTCATTCTCGGAAAGCGGCTCAGGCCATGGCCCCGTCAGAGTCCCGGACAGAGACCCCGCTCCATCGTTTTCCGGTTCCTCCATCTTATCGACGTTTAAAAGCATACCCTCATATAAATCATTGATCCAGGCACT
>JAGYOT010000525.1 GCA_018399455.1 Desulfobacterales bacterium | reverse complement strand
AAGATCAGATCAAAAACGAGGTGGCCCGTTTTAAAAATGCCGCCTCAAAGGCCAAAAATGAACTGGCAGAGATCATCGAAGGCCTGCCTGAAGATCTCCGGCGGCAGGAATATATTCTTGAAACCCACATGCTGCTATACAAAGATAAAATGCTCTATGGAAAAGCCATTGAGCATATCGAAACTGAAAAGGTTAATGCCGAATGGGCCCTGAAAGAGGCAACATCCGAGGCTAAATCCATGTTTACCAACATCTCGGATCCGTATTTGCGAAGCCGATCCGCAGATGTCGAGCACGTATCCGATACAATCATGCGCAATCTTGTCGGCGTCCGGGACATCAGCATCTCCGATATTGACAAGCGAGTGATCCTGGTAGCCCACGACCTTTCTCCGGCCGAGACCAGCCAGATTCAGCTCGAACGGATCAAGGGCTTTATCACCGACAGGGGCGGCAAAGCCTCCCACACCAGCATTATCGCCCGTACCCTGGAGATACCGGCCGTCCTCGGCCTGGATAATGCCACGCAGGTGATTCACAATGATGATATTATCATTGTTGACGGCAACAAAGGGATGGTGATTGTTGATCCTGGCGAAGAGGCCCTTTTTCGCTATGAAGACCTCAGCAAGCGCTACGAAGCCCACAAAGCTGATGCAATTCGCACCAGTGCGCGACCGGCGAAAAGCGCAGACGGAGAACTTTTGGGCATCATGGGCAATATCGAGATGCCGGAGGAGGTCGTTGCGGTAAAAGACCATGGGGGAGACGGGATCGGGCTTTTCCGGACCGAATTTCTCTATTTGAACAGGCCTCAATACCCGGACGAAGAGGAGCTGTTTGAAGAATACAAGGAAGTCGTCGAGCTGATGCACCCCAAACCGGTGACCATTCGAACACTGGATATTAACGGCGACAAACAAATTTCTGCGGTACCCACTCCGGCTGAGGCCAATCCGGCATTGGGACTCCGGGCCATCCGGTACTGCCTGAAAAAACCGGATGTTTTCAAAACCCAGCTTCGGGCAATTATGCGCGCAGCCGCCCATGGTCACGTCCGTTTGCTTCTGCCCATGATTTCAAACTGTGAGGAAATTGAAGAAACTTACCGGCTGCTGGACGAATCCGCTGAAGCCTTGTCGAAAGAAGGGCATACCTTCAACCGCGAGATTGAAGTGGGGGCCATGATTGAAGTGCCCTCATCGGCTCTGATTGCCGATACCCTGGCGGAAAAGGTTGACTTTTTCAGCGTCGGGACCAATGACCTGGTTCAGTACACGCTGGCGATAGACAGGGTCAACCGCCATGTGGCCTATTTATACAATCCTCTGCATCCGGCGGTCCTTCGAATGCTTAAAATGGTGGTGGATGCGGCCCGTGACAAAAACATGCCAACCTACATCTGCGGTGAAATGGCGGCGGAGATCATCAATCTGCCGATTCTTATGGGCCTGGGATTTGCTGAACTGAGCATGGCCCCGCAATCAATCCCCATCATCAAAAATATGGTCCGTAACATCAGTTCAAGCGAAGCCCGGAAATTTCTGAAGGAAGTCATCAGCCGAAAATCCGCGACAGAAACCATGGATCTCATTGAAAGCACCTACGGAGAACTGCTGACGGAAAAATTTAAATAAAGAACAAAATTTTATGGATAAAGAACATATAAAAATTATAACAGAAAACCGAAAAGCCCGGCATGAGTTCTACATTGAGGATGAAATCGAAGCGGGTATTGTCCTGCGGGGCACCGAGGTCAAATCACTTCGTGAAGGCCGTGCCAATCTAAAGGATGCCTACGGAAAAATCCGCAATGGGGAGCTCTATATCTATCAGATGCACATCAGCCCTTACCCTTTTGCCTATTACGATAATCATGATCCCCTGCGCCCAAGAAAACTTCTGCTCCATAAATCCGAGCTAAAGCGGCTTTTTGGCAAAGTCCAGGAAAAGGGATTTACGCTGGTCCCGCTCCGGGTTTATTTCAAGGACGGCAAGGCGAAAATCAAAATTGCCCTGGCCCGCGGCAAGCGCAAATACGATAAGCGTGAGGCCATTAAGGAAAAAGACCTTAAAAGAGAACTTGACCGCATCAAAAAAAACCGGCATTAAAAGCGGCATCCGCTCCCCTTGACAAAACCCTGCCCGATCATTATTAT
>JAGYOT010000524.1 GCA_018399455.1 Desulfobacterales bacterium | reverse complement strand
GGGGGACGATCCTTCCCTTCGGCCTCGGCCTCCAGGACGTTGAGCAGGCATTGAAACTGAGGTGCCGCCTGCAGCAGCTTGGGCCCAATGGCGATGATCCTGGCCGCCTGCTCCCGGCTAAGCTTAAAGCTCGTGGGCAGATCCAGGTAGTAGCGGGGGTCTTCCCCCGGGATTTGACCGGCCGCCTCGAAATTGATCTCGATCACATAGGGATCGAGATCGGCGGCAAAAGGGATCGGCTTTGGCGCCCCGGGACAATATCTGGAGAGCAGGGAAACGCAGGCCTGCTCATCCTTTTGGGTCTGCACGCGCGCATAAAGTGCCTCCCGTATTTCGGTCACGCTGTCATAACTATAATTATCCATAGCCACCGTGGCGGTTTTCTCCGCAACGGTGAAGCATCCCGGCGGTTTTTCCCGGCGGCTGAGTCGATCTTCACTTTGGGTGCGGGCATTGACGACAATGACAACCAGATGCCTGATGGCCCCCCGGTTGATGCGGCTGCGAATGAATCCCCGGTCAAAAGCGTCCAGAACCGATCGTGCGCCGATGTTATCCGACAAACCGCCATCCATGAGATGAATATACCGGTTCGTTTTGTCCATATAAACACTGAGGTTCCTGGCGGCATTGTAACGTTTAGAGATCCGGTTGCCGATTTGAAGCGCATTCTTGTACCACCAGGGGGCGGCGTAGCCTTTGCCTGGCGGGTAATTTTTCAGAGTGATGGGGCTCAAAAGATAAGGAAAAGCGGATGAGGCCGCCACCGCCCTGGAGACCCGGTACAAATCCAGCCTTGAGCCGAGGGCGTCGAAATACGTCTGGGTAAATGCAAAGCGCCGATCCGCGCCTAAATTTGTGGCGTTGAGAATCACAAAAGGCCGCCCGTTATCTTGCAGCTGTTTAAAAGTCGCCGCTTCAAAGATATCGTTATGGTAAACCTCTGCCGCCAGATCGATCCGGCTGAAGTATGGTGAAGCCAGCCGGGCCCAGTTTACCGGGTTGAAAAGCCGGCGGGTTAGCGCTCCCTGTACATTTTGCTCCAGGAAACGGGCCCTGAAATCTTCAAACAGCCGTTCCCGGAAAAGGCCGTAATACGCTGCGGTAAAAGAGCCCCCCGATACCGAGGAAATACAATCCACCTCGTCCAAAAGCCGCTTCTTACGGCCATCGATCCGAACAGTCGTGTCGCGCAGGGCCTCCATGATCCCGTAAGACAAGGCAGCCGCACGGGTGCCGCCGCCCGAGAACGTGAGGCAGACAAAAAGCGAATCACTATTGTTTGTACCGGGTTCAAGACTTGCAAACCGATAGCCGGACTGTGCATCAAAGTCTTGACTTTGCTCGTTGACAAGGTAATGGGCGCACCCCGTGAAGAATAGAAAGGCCGTGGAGAAGAAAAGTATTCGAATGGAATCCGGTTTAATCATCCGGCCGCCTCGAATTCAACGGTCCTCGGCATGAGGGAGGAGGTGTTGCGCAGATCAATGATGTGTACTTCGGGTGTAAAATTCATTGGCGGGCCGAGGGTCACTTCATAACGGCCGCTTTCGAGTTCAAGCTTCGTGTTTGTGGTCCCCATGAACTCACCGTTGATCATCACGCGCCGGCTGCGCGGAAATAATGCCACCAGGTACTCCTTTGCCATGATCGCGCCTCACTGTTTCGTTTGTTTGGGCAATCGGGGGTTGACTGAAAAAACAGGTCATACGTGTATTAATATATGATTTAAGCCGGCCTTTACGTCAACGGTTTTGGTTACGAAGCAAAATAAAAACCGGTTTTCAGATTCCAAATCTCTCTGTCGATCTTTGATAAGAGGGAATGCGGCGCTGCCATGACAGTCCTCCGGAACCTGAGCCTCAAAGGCCCGGTTGCTCCATGGGTTACTTTGAGCAGCTCATACCTGCCCATGTCCGGCATTCATCGCGTTATGAACAAAATAAACGGTTGTGCCTTCAATTTCGCCCCGAAATCGTCTATAATAAGCCCATTCAAAAGTTCAGGCGCATCGGGCAGCGACCGAAGTACAACGGCTCCGCCCAAACTGAGACCGCAAATGCTGCAGGTATTAAAATGCCGGCAAGGACCGCATGATGTCCGGAGACAAGAAGCAAAGCCGCTTGAAGCCAAGTAAGCCATGGGGCCCTCATCTGCTTGCCTT
>JAGYOT010000523.1 GCA_018399455.1 Desulfobacterales bacterium | reverse complement strand
CGGGGGCTCATCCGGCAGCATCAGTTCAACAAGGTGGAGCTGGTCAAGTTCGTAGCGCCGGAAAATTCCGGGGAAGAGCTGGAAAAACTGCTGGCGGATGCGGAGAAGGTGCTTGTGCGTCTGGGGCTTCCCTACCGTGTGGTTGTTCTGTGTTCGGGCGATCTGGGGTTTTCAGCAGCCAAAACCTATGATATAGAAGTGTGGATGCCGGCCCAGGATAAATACCGGGAGATTTCCTCCTGCAGTAATTTTGAAGGTTTTCAGGCAAGACGGGCGGGCATCCGGATGCGCCGGAAAGGAAAAAAGGGAACCGAGCCGGTCCATACCTTAAACGGATCCGGTCTGGCGATAGGTCGGACGGTGGCTGCAATTCTGGAAAACTGCCAGCAGGCCGACGGTAGCGTCCGGGTTCCTGATGCGCTGCAGCCTTACATGGGCGGGAAGGAGTGGATAAGGTCTTGAAGGCAGAGGATTTTCCAAAGGATTTACAATCGCACCTGATCCCATCGCCGGCGGGTCGTCTTATCTATCGTTGCCTGGGCTGCGGCCAGCGCTACGGGATTGAGACGCTTTTGTACACATGTCCGGACTGCGGTCAGGTTCTGCTCCTTGAGGATCCGGTTTTTGAACGCTTAAAGGAAATCCCCGGCAGCACATGGCAAAGGATTTTTGACTACCGGAAAATGCTCAATGTCCCGGCTCTTCAGGGGATTTATCGCTACCACGAGTTTATCGGCCCGGTCATGCCGCTGGATTCGGTTGTGTACCTGGGAGAGGGCCATACCCCGATCATTGAATCCAATGCCCGGCTGCAGGAGAAGGCTGGGGCAAGGATTTTCTTCAAGAATGACGGCCAGAACCCGAGCGCTTCGTTCAAGGATCGCGGCATGGCAAGCGCGCTAAGTTATATCCAGTATCTTCTCCGGCAGGGATATGCTGAAGATATACTTGCGGTCTGCGCCTCCACAGGTGACACTTCGGCATCGGCCGCCCTCTATGCCTCCTTTCTGTACCCCCGGGTGAAATCCGCGGTGCTTCTGCCGCACAAAAAGGTCACCCCCCAGCAGCTTTCCCAGCCCCTGGGAAGCGGGGCGGCCGTATTTGAAATCCCCGGGGTGTTTGACGACTGTATGAAGGTTGTCGAAGCCCTTTCCGAAAACTACCATGTGGCTCTTTTAAACTCCAAAAATGCCTGGCGGATTCTGGGCCAGGAATCCTATTCCTACGAGATCGCTCAGTATTTTGAATATGATCTCGCCGATACCGTGGTCGTCCTGCCTATCGGTAATGCCGGCAATATTACGGCTGTGATCAACGGGTTCCTGAAGTTCTACGAGACCGGTATCATCGGGACGCTTCCGAAAATTATCGGGGTTCAGTCCGAGCATGCCAATCCCGTGTACCGGTATTATCTGGAGCCGGATCCGGGAAAAAGGCATTTTGAACCGGTCCATGTGCAATCATCCGTTGCCCAGGCAGCTATGATCGGCAATCCCGTGTCCATGCCCCGGGTTATTCACTTGGTCGAAAAGTACAACCGGCTGGCCGGCAGGCAGCGGGTCTATGTATCTGAGGTGAGTGAGCAGGACATTATGGACTGGTATCTGACAGCCAACCGGAACGGCCATGTCATCTGCACCCATGGGGGAGAATGCCTGGCCGGACTGGTAGCCGCAGAAAGACGGGGACTAATCGAGCCAAATGAGCGGGCTGTATTGGACTCCACGGCTCATGCCTTAAAATTTTCAGGATTCCAGGAGATGTATTTTGCCAACAGCTTTCCGCCTGAATATGAAGTCCGTCCGAATCCCGAGTTGATAAATGCACCGTCGCTTGTGCGCCCGGCGGATTTGAAAGCCGTGCCCGAACCGGGACGCCCCCTTTCCGGGGAGCCATTGGAGGCCTTCGTGGCCCGGATATCTGAAGAAATCGCACAAATTCTTGATTTGAAGAAAGTCTCCACTTAAATGAAAACAGGCAAGTCTACTGTGTTTGCCATGATTTTGCCTTCTCCGTGGATTCACCGGATCCTCCGGGCGCTTTTGATTATTTTGGCCGGTTCGATGATTGCCGGCCGGCTGAATGCCCCTGTCGCGCATGCGGCGTTTTTCAAGAAGGAATTCACTGTCTGCAAGGACCAGGTGCTTGAGGTCATCAACCCGGTTGGCGGCACTG
>JAGYOT010000522.1 GCA_018399455.1 Desulfobacterales bacterium | reverse complement strand
CTACACAACCAAAAAGGAAAACAATCATGGCAACGGAATATAATTACCGGAAAATTTTTCCGAGAATGCCAAAGACGCTGCGAATCGGGGATATCACCATTCGCGACGGTTTCCAGCACGAAGAAAAGTTCATTTCCACCCGGGTCGAAATTTAGAAACACTGGCACACCTGCACGCCCAGGCATGATGGGGCGCCCGGGTGCATGCAAGCAAAAGCGGTGTCGCCCATTTTACAGCGCCCAACGATGTGCTGTGTTTGCGGAAAATTTGCCGCCTGTTCGGCTACTTGCCGTCTAACAACCGCCAGCGGGCGCCCATGCTGGATTTGCAGGACCAGGCCGACCGGACTGACCCGGCCCTGGACTACCTTGTCCCGGAAAACCCCAACCAGACCTATGACATGAACATACTGATTCACAGCATACTCGACGGGGCCGAATTCATGGAGGTCCAGGCCGGTTTTGCCCGAAACGTAATATGCGGCTTCGGAAGGCTTGGCGGGCAGGCGGTGGGGCTTGTAGCCAACCAGCCGGCGGTGCTTGCGGGTGTATTGGATTCTGATTCCTCCACCAAGGCGGCCCGGTTCGTGCGCTTCTGCGACGCATTCAACATTCCACTGATCAGTTTGGTGGACGTGCCCGGCTTCATGCCGGGGCCCGACCAGGAACACGGCGGCATCATAAGACACGGAGCCAAGCTGCTCTGTGCGTTTATCGATGCCATGGTCCCCCGGATCTCGGTTATCGTGCGCAAATCCTATGGAGACGCCTATCTGATGATGAATTCCAAGCACATTAATTGCAATGTCAATTACACCTGGCCGTCCCCAGAAATTGCGGTGATGGGCCCCAAGGGCGCTGCCGAGGTGATTTACCGCCGAGAAATCCAGGCGGCCAAAGACCCTGAGGCGGTATTGAACCAGCGGATGGAAGATTACCGCAGTCGTTTTGTTAACACGTTTTTGGCGGCAAAGCGGGGGTATATCGACGATGTGATCTTTCCGCGCGATACCCGTCATCGCCTGATCCGCACCCTCCAGGTGCTGGAAGGCAAGACAGTCAAAGGCCCGGAGCGTAAGCACGGAAACATTCCCCTATGAGGTCAGCCATGTTCAAAAAAATATTAATCGCCAACCGCGGTGAAATCGGCGCTCGAATCATGCGGACCTGCAGGCGCATCGGCATCCGGACTGTGGCGGTTTACTCAGATGCGGACAAACGAAGCCTGCACCGGCAGGAGGCTGATGAGGCTGTTTACATCGGTGCCGCCAGTTCCCGGGAATCTTATCTGGACATGGAAAAAATCGTTTCCGCAGCCCTGGACACCGGCTGTCAGGCGGTTCATCCCGGTTATGGATTTCTGTTCGAAAACCCTCGTTTCCCCAGGTCGGTGCAAAATGCCGGCATGGTATTCATCGGCCCGCCGGCAAGCGTTATCGCCGCTATGGGAGATAAAATCGCTTCCAAGGAGCTTGCCGTCAAGGCCGGGATACCGGTGATTACCGGGCATGGGGAGCCTTTAACCGACGAGGACGAAGCCCTGGTGGTCGCCGATTCCATCGGATATCCCGTACTATTGAAACCTGCGGCCGGCGGCGGCGGCAAGGGCATGCGAATTGTTTCTGCACCGGATGAAATGGAAAGCGCGTTTTCAGCCCGCCGACAGGAAACGCGCAAGGCCTTCGGGGACGCCCGGGTGTTTATGGAGCGATACATCGAAAGACCCCGTCACGTGGAAATGCAGATCCTGGCCGATGACCACGGCAGCGTGATTCACCTCGGAGAGCGGGAATGCTCGGTTCAACGGCGATACCAGAAGATTATTGAGGAGGCGCCGTCGCCGGCGTTAAGTCCGGATGTGAGACGGCGCATGGGGCAGGCTGCCTGTGATCTGGCCCGACAGACCGGTTACGTCAATGCCGGAACCGTGGAGTTTGTGCTGGAAGGCGAACAATATTTCTATTTTCTGGAAATGAATACCCGGCTCCAGGTGGAGCATCCGGTCACCGAAATGGTTACCGGTCTTGTGGAGGCATTAAACCCTACTTGTATGTCCGGGAAATTGCCCGGGTCGATGGCAAGCCAAAAGTGATTTCCCAAACCTACATCGGCTCTCCGGATCGGGTGGCTGAACTGGCCGGCGGGCAGGATACGGAGGTCCATACGCTCAAGGTCGA
>JAGYOT010000521.1 GCA_018399455.1 Desulfobacterales bacterium | reverse complement strand
GGTTTCGCAGGGGATGTAGGGAGGGTTGGATACGATTATATCGAAACCGGCTGCAGGACTGACCGGATCCAGCCAGCTGCCGGCAAAAAACCGTATTTGGGCCTCAACCTGATGGGTCTCGGCATTGCCGTGCGCCACATTCAGGGCTTTGACGGATATATCCGAGGCATAAAAAAGATGCCCCGGCCGCCGGGCGGCAAGATTGACAATAATGGCCCCGGAGCCCGTGCCCAACTCAAGGATCTTCATGGGACAGGATCGACCATCCGAAGGGATCCGCTCCAGGGCCGCTTCCACCAGAAACTCGGTTTCCGGCCGGGGAATGAGCACATTGGCGTCCACAGCCAGTCGCGTCTCCCAGAAATCCTTTCGGCCAAGGATATAGGCAAGGGGCTCGCGTCTCAGGCGCCGCTTGATCATTTGCTTGAACCGGTCCAGCTCCGATGATGAAAGCGGCTGGTCAAAACGGACATATAAATCGATTCGATCAACGCCCAGCAGTTCGGCCAGAAGAAGCTCAACGGTCAGACGCGGGCTGTCAATCTGATGGGATTTGAAATAGGCGGTGGTCCAGTTGACCAGATCGAGGATGGTCCACAAGGATTCAGACGGCTTCGGCATTCTGAAGGGCCTGGGCCTGAAAATAGGTTGCCAGTTCATTTATGATTTCATCGAGCATCTCACCCTGAAGTACCTGATCCAGTTTGTAAAGGGTCAGCCCGATACGGTGATCTGAAATCCGGCCCTGGGGGAAATTATAGGTTCGGATCCGCTCACTGCGGTCCCCGGAGCCAACCTGGGATTTGCGCTGCTGAGAGATTTCTGCCTGTTGCTGGCGAACTTCAAGGTCATACAAACGCGCCCGCAATACCTTCATGGCCTTGGCCCGGTTTTTATGCTGGGACTTTTCATCCTGACAGGTCACCACCAGACCGGTGGGCAAATGGGTAATCCGTACAGCCGAGTCCGTGGTATTGACCGACTGCCCCCCGGGACCCGTGGACCGGTAGACATCCACCTTGATGTCATTGGGATCAATATTGACCTCAACATCCTCCACCTCAGGCAAGACTGCCACGGTTACCGCAGAGGTATGTATTCTGCCCTGGGTTTCTGTAACCGGCACCCGCTGCACGCGATGGGTGCCGCTTTCGTATTTGAGGTGGCTATAGACGCCTCTGCCTTTAACCAGGGCCACAAGCTCCTTTAGTCCGCCGGCATCACTGAAGTGTTCGGTCATCAATTCAATTTTCCACCCCTTGGACTCAGCATAACGGCTGTACATACGAAACAGGTCCGCCGCGAAAAGCGCGGCTTCTTCCCCTCCGGTGCCTGCCCGAATCTCGAGCAGGACATTCTTGTCGTCATTGGGGTCCCTGGGGGTCAGCAACTCCCTGAGCTCAGACTCAAGATTCTCGGATTGCTCTGAAAGACGCTCCACCTCGCTTTTGGCAAGTTCTTTCATTTCCGGATCCGTGTCTGATATAAGCTCCCGGGTCTCCTCGAGTTCCTTAACGGTCTGCTTGTAATCGCGATAGACGGCCACGATTTTGCCTAAGTCGCTGTGTTCCCGGACATACTGCGGATAGCGCGTCCTGTCCTGCACGACCGTCGGATCGCTCAAAAGCCGGTTCAGCTCCTCGTAACGTGCCTCAATGCCTTCTAGTTGCTCCAGCATATCATTTTCTCTGTAGCCGTCGGTGGTCCGGCTGAATTGGCCTCGCCCAAAACGCAGGCCAAAGAGCCGCTATTTTTTTTTGTTTTGATCCTGATAGTTGCCATATTTTCTGCGGAAGCGTTCAATACGCCCGGCCGAGTCCACCAGCTTCTGTTTGCCGGTGTAAAACGGATGACATTTGGAACAGATTTCCACTGAAATATTCTCCTTGGTGGAGAAAATCGTTTTTTCATTACCGCACGCACATTTAATCGTGGTTTCTTTGTACTCCGGATGTATACCCTTTTTCATCTGGATATCCCTCCCTTTTCCCTATTGTTAAAATTCCGCAGATTCGCGGGAAATCCATTAAGAATTCATGGAGTCCAGGAACTCTTTATTGTTTTTTGTGCCCTGCATTTTATCCAGCAAAAATTCCAGGCTGTCAACAGGATTTAAGGTGGACAAAAGCTTTCTTAAAATCCAGACCCGGTTTAAGGTCTCCTGATCCAGCAGCAGTTCT
>JAGYOT010000520.1 GCA_018399455.1 Desulfobacterales bacterium | reverse complement strand
TTTTCTCCTTCTCCGGTTTTTGGGCGGAATTTTCAAATCCCCTTGACTGCCCGGCAAGCGGTGCCGCCGTTTTTTCACCGCTGATGTCAAACAATAAGGTGACAAAATCCTTTGGAGCCGGCGAAAAAGCGAAAACCCTGTACCGGCGTTCAAGATGCTCCGAGTACTGTTCAAACCCAACCTCGCCCTTGTAACGGACAACGTTGCCGTAAAACTTAATCCAATCAAACCCATCCAGCCCGAGACCGGGGACTTCCTCCGTTGCACGCCGGCCGATCAGCGCCGGACCATCCAGCCCGGTGATCTCCGAAAACCGCTCATTGACGTCGATGAATACATAGTCCACCGGTATGCCGCCCTCATCGGTAATAATGCGGTGATAGGCGTAGCCGAAAGGGGCACTTTTGATTAATTCCCTGTAATGTGCGGTGTCCATTCCAAAAACACTTTGCTTGAATGCCGGGTTATATCCCGAATTTTTTGATTTTTGTCAGCATGGTTTTGTAGTCGATCTGCAGCATCCGGGCGGCTTTGGCCTTGTTGCCATTGGTCGTTTCCAGGGTGCGCTTCAGCACCTCCCGCTCAACCACGGCGGTGCTTTTTTGCACGATGGCGCGCAGTGACTGGTTGGGTTCGGGCTTGGGCACGGGCGGCGCGGCGACCGGGTTTTGATCGGGTTCGAGCCGCCGCCTGATATCCAGGTCCTCCCGGGTGACGATATCTTCGGCCATCAGCACCGCACGTCTCACGGTTGAGCGCAGTTCGCGGACATTACCGGGCCAGTTGTAGCTGAGCAGCATCTCAAGGGCTTGCTCGGAGAAGCCTTTAATCTCCTTCTCCAGCTCCATGCAGGTAATATCAAGAAACCGTTTGGCGAGATAAAGGATGTCGTCTTTTCGCTCGCGCAGCGGCGGAATGTTGATGGTAAACTCCTTAAGGCGGAAATACAGGTCGCTGCGAAAACATCCGTCCTGCGTCAGCTGGTGAAGATTCTGATTGGCTGCAGTCAAAAGCCTGACATTGACAGGCTCCGCCTTGCTGGCACCGACGGGCAGGACCTTTTTCTCCTGCACCGCCCGCAGCAGCTTAGCCTGGGAGGCAAGCGGCAGGTTGGCGATTTCGTCGAGAAGCAGGGTGCCGCCGTTTGCGGATACAAACTTGCCCTGGAATTTGTTCACGGCCCCGGTGAAGGCTCCCTTTTCATGTCCGAACAGCTCACTTTCCAGGAGGGTTTCCGGGATTGCGCCGCAATCCAAAGAAACGAACGGCCCGTTGGATCGGTTGCTGGCATTGTGGATTGCCTGTGCCACGACGTCCTTGCCTGAGCCGGTCTCGCCCTGAATCACTACTGTGAAATTCGTGTGGGCCACCTGCTCGACGGCTGTAATGATATTGCCGACGGCTTCACTTGGTCCCATGATTTCTCTCAACGGATTGTTTTTGCGGAACTGGCTGGTGAGGTTTTTTAACTTGCGCTTGAGCGACCTTTCTGAAAGCGCTTTGTATACCACGCGAATCACGTCCTCATGGTTAAAGGGCTTGGTGAGGTAGTCATAGGCTCCGGACTTGATGGCATCCACCGCTCCCTGGATTTCGCCGTAGGCCGTTATAATCACAACAGGCAGGTCCGCAAAGGTCTCCTTTACCTTGTTCAATACCTCAGCCCCGTCCAGGCGGGGCATTTTGAGATCGAGCAGGATAACATCCGGCTCTTGCGTATGCATGAGTTCAAGCGCGGTTTCTCCGTCATTTGCCATAATGGGGGTAAACCCTTCGTGTTCCATAAGCTCCGAGAGCAATTGGCATATGCTCTCGTCGTCATCCACGACCATGATTTGAGCACTGAGTCGTTCCATTGCCTGTCCTTTACTGAATCCGGTTCTCATATTGCAAAACAGGCCGTACACGGCCTGCTTCCGATGGGGGAAGACCATCCATGGTATTTATTCCCGGTATATGGAATTGATTCCATATTAAAGGGTACAACTCTCCCCATTGCAGCGGCTGCTTTAAAGCGTCCACCGGCCGGTATCATCGGGTATGCTGCCCGAATTTGCCGGGAATAGACTGGCGACAGTCCTGTACATGATTCTGCAATAGTTATGCCGAAGTTAATCAGGCCTGACCTGAGCGTTTCAAATTTTTGAATATTTTGTTTCCATATTCTCTTAACGCGGAAGCCTGG
>JAGYOT010000052.1 GCA_018399455.1 Desulfobacterales bacterium | reverse complement strand
TTCCAGAGGACCGGATACAAAGATGCCGCAAAAACAGGTATGATAAATAAGGCGACACGGGTCAGGTGACGGCTTGTTTTTCGCCTGCCTTCCTGCCAGCGCCGGATGGCGTAAATCGCAAACCAGCCGATGGGAACAAGCAGGAAAAAAGCCCACCAGTTCTCCTTTGCGTTGCCTGAACCGAAAAGATCCATCTTTGCGGCAGCCAGTGCCAGGGCCGTTACCAGAAACACAAGCCCCATGAATAATCGGAAATATTTTTTATTCATCATGAATTCCCCTTAGCTTCGTGTTCTTCGCCTTTACGGCGGCCTAGCATAAAAGCCCCGACCGAGCCCTCGGCAAAATAATCCAGCTTGGATACAGCAGCGAAAAGGTCGGCGTCGCCTCCGCCCAGGGCCACCCCTGAAAGCCCCATGGCCTCGGCCACCAGGTACATGGTCTGGTAAAGGCAGCCCACGTCTTTTAAAATGACAGAATAGGCGATGGATTCATACTTCCATTGAATGCGCTGAAAACGGGATGCAAAGATAATTTCAACCTGCGGCGTGTCTTTATTGAGCATCATGTTCTGTCCCAGAAAGAGTATCCGGTCTGTCATCGCCGTAGGTTCGGAAACCTTTTCCAGCCGGTGCCGCATGGGATGATAGTAATAGAGACCTGGCGCCAATCCCGCGCAGGCATTGACAAGGATATACAGTTCCAGGGAATGCAGGGCACCGCCGCCGGGGGTGGGTCTGAATGTCACGCCCCCGAGTTCATCGTCAAATTTTTCCTTGACCCGGTAGCAGTGGTATAGAAACTCACCCAGTTCTTTAACGGCTACAGGCGCTTTGGCATACTCGCGCCGGGATGCGCGCTTTTCCAGTATGTTAAAAAAGCCGGTATCGCCGCCGTCCCGGCACAGGGCATCAATGTCCGGCTTTGACAGGTTGATTGTGGTATCCGACATGGAGGACTTTATCTGCGGCAGCGGGGCGAAACGGTCCCTGAACCGGTAGGTGCTGGCCCAGCCGTTGGCATGGCGTCCCATGCGCGAGCGGGAATGAAAATAAAGGTCATGTACATCCCATTGGGCCAGCGCACTGTGATGTTCTTCCTCGGGCTCTCCGTCAGGGGCGATCCGGCAGATGGCGCCGGCGCATTCCAGCATGCTTAAAAAAGCCCGTCCTTCTTCTTCGGAAAGATTGCTTTTTTCTGCAAGCGCTGCGGGCTCAGAGGGCTTGGAAAGAGAAAAAAGCAGTGTGAAAAGGCGCGGCTCCATGCAGACAATCTCAGCCCAGCCTTTTGGGCATTCCAGGAGCATATCACCGTCTCTTCGGCGCAGCAGGGTAAACCTGGACAGCACCCGGGGGGCATTATCCCGGACTGGCTGCGTATCAAACGAAAAACCGTATCCCAGCGGATTTATCCTTGCAAGGGAGGTCTCCCCGTTTTTGAGCACATAGCCGATACAGGCGTTACCCACGAGAACCTCCCACCACCGGTTAAATACCGAAAGCCCCTTCATCCCTTTTTCAGCCATCGCCCACCCCGAAAGGGCCTTCTCGTCATAAGAGGCCGTGCCGATTCGGTCGATCAGCCCCGGCAGCGCGGATTCCAGCCGGGTAAGATTCAGGGCCCCGAACTGGGTTTTCAGCATGACTTTGCCTGTTTCCCGGGCGATTTCCGCGTCAGGCCGGAAGGTTAAAGTGAATTCAAGTGCCATAAGCTGTCTCTTTTCTTTTTGCGAAGCCATCAAGGTTAAAAAAACATGGGAATTGGATTCAGATCCTCCTCCTTTGCCGGTTCACTTCGGTATCCCATCTTTACCGGCACATCATAGAGCCGTCCGGGCCCCAGACGATTCCAGAAATGACGCATGCCCGGGGCGATCACCTTGACCACTGGAAGGCCGATGTCAGGCTGGGTTTGATTCAATACCAGGATCTCTATGCCGCAGGCATCCGCCACCCGAACGCAGGTTTCCACCTCGATGCGCTGGTTTGAGCTGGCCAGGATTGGAAAGTCTGCCCGGGCATGCCCGGGGCCTTCTTTCGGCAGCAGATGAGACTCGGTTGCCACCCTTGCGGTTTTCCACCAGTGAATGGCGGCGGCGTCATCATAGAAATACCGTGTATGGCCGTCTGCATCCCGCTGACTCAATGCCGGCAGAAATTGTCCGACTTCATTGACGGCTCTTAAAAGAGCGGTTCTGACATCAAGGTCGGCGCTGAAGCCTATGACAATATCTTCGGTTTTATGGTTGATGCACCGGGAAATGACGCCTGCCACCGGAATGCCCAGATCGCCTGTTAAGTCAAGGGCCCATAACTGCCTGCCGATAGAGGCGTAATAGGAAAACAAAGCGTTTAGATAAGGGTCATGAAATGAGCGGATATCAAGCCCGGGCATGCGCAGCCGGTTGTACCACCAAATGGCCACGGCATCCCGCTCCACCAGCTCCATAAAGCCCCGGATAATGGCTTCTTCGAGAGTGTTTCCGGCAGCATTGCCGTTACTGTCGCAGGTACAGAAAAAACGTTCAAGATCCGGGTGCCCGTAGTAGCCGTAGGCAGCCGGAATTAGACGGAATTTTTCTTTTCCGAACGACCATGCCGGCACCCAGTCGATTTCCGTGTCCGGGTCCAAGGGGTTGGGGACCACCTGGTAATTGGTCGCGCATGACTCGTTCCATTCACGGCGCCCTGCAAACTGGCGTTCGCTGAAAAGGGTGAGTTCGTTTACCTCCAGGGCCTCCGGCGCCAAGTCCCGGTATGCCCCTTTGACGACCGGCACGGTTTTCCGCCACAGACCGCTGTAGCGCTCAATGGCCTCACACAGCGCCCCTGTTTTTGCGTGCAAGTCGGTTATGCCTTTCCCGCCGCTGCGGTAATGCATGTTGCCCCGAAGCTCGGCAAGGCTCCCCGCTGTGACGGGAAAACTGTGTCCCGTGGCATAGGAGTGGATGGCAGGGTGATGCATGTCGGTTTTGGCCGCAAAAGAGCTGACAACGCCGCTTATCGGGCTGATACAATACCGATAGCGCTTCCACGTGGAAAGCGGCCGCACCGATCGGCGTTCTCCGCCTTCGCTGTAAGTGTAGTACCGGTCCTGCAGCATGACCGGACGGGGCGCATCCATTTCAGTCTGTCCGCATACCGGGCATTGGGGGCGTTTGACGACGACATGGGAGCTGCAAATATGGGACAAGAGGTCCAGCTGCGCTATTTTGCCGTTTATGGGCTCATCCGCGGCGTCTTTCAGCTTAAGCGCAATCTGCATCCTCACAAAAGATGCGGCGGCATCCGCAGCCGCCGGGAAAAACGCCTCACTTCGGACCAGCTTTAAGAAATCCGGCACGGATTGGGCGATAAAGGCGTCAACATGAGAATTCCCGAGCAGACGCGTGCGCAGGCATTCATAACAAGGTCCGCCCGGTCTGAAAACCGGCCCGACCCAAGGCTGAATCCAGCTGCCGCGCACCAGGATCCAGGTTTTGTTGCGATCCAGGGCCCTTCGGTTCCATTCTGAAAGCTCCGGCCGCAGATAACTGTCCGTGACCACCACGGTAGCAGGGAAGGGGTCGACATTTCCCAAAATACCGAGCAGTTCCGCCAGATGTTCGGCGACCAGATGTTCGACAAAATGATCTGCAGCAAAAGATTGAATACCAGCAGCGGTCATATCGGCATTACCTGATCAGAAGAAGATGCTGTACGGGTTCATGGATTCCTCGGGTAACGGCTCTGCAAGCCATCCCATTTTCACGGGCACCTCGGCCATCCGCCGGCCTCCCAGGCGCCGCCAGTAGTGGTTTAATCCCGGAACAATCACCTTGGCGACCGCAAGTTCAATGTCCGGCTGCGACATATCCATGGCAAGCACTTCAAGCCCGGCCTTTTCAAGCAGCGCTCGGCAATGGTTGATCTCCCTGAAGATGTCCTCCTCTGCGGCCCGGGGGTAATCCTCCGGTTTTCTGGCTCTTTTTTCCGGATCCGGCGCCAGATAGGGATGATCGGCCAGTTTTGCCTGCTGCCACCATTCAATGGCTTCCCGGTCCGGAAACCAGTATCGGGTCGACCCGTCGGGATTTTGATTCATGACAGCGGGCAGAAACTGATTGACCTCGGTCAATGAGCGGACGAGGGCGACCTGCGGATCCAGATGGGCGCCCAGGCCGATAACAATGTCCTCACAGTTGTGATTGATGCGGCGCGAAACCCCCACAAAAGTCGGGATGTTAAGGTCGGAGGTAATGTCCAGCACCCATAGTTCCCTGTCAATGCTTTCGTAGTATGCCGTTAAACGGGCGATATAAGGATCGGGGAAACTGGTGAGATCGACTTCAGGAAAACGCAGCATGTTATACCACCATAACGAGACGCTGTCGCGTTCCACAACCTCCATTAATCCCTGAAAAACTGCTTCTTCAAGCGTGTTGCCGGCGGCAGAGCCGTTAGAATCCGCAATTATGGAAATCGGACCTTCATCCCTGTGGCCGTAAAAGCAATAGGCGGCCGGCACGTAGCACATCGCTTCCCGGCTCAGCGACCAGGCGCCGGCCCAGGCGATTTCCCTGTCATCGTCAAACGGCTCAGGCACGCGGTGAAAGCCTGTTTCCGCCTGTCTGCGATTCCATTCGTTTCGACCGGCATATTGCTTGTCACTGAAAAGCGCCAACTGCCTGGGATGAAATACCCGCTCTCCTTTTCGCGCGGTCATTTGGTTGTAAGAGGCTTTGATAAAGGTATACATGGAATCGATACCGCAGTAGCGCTCAATTGCCTCGCAAACTGCACTGGCCCGCGCGTGCGGGTCAGTGGCGCCTTTTCCTCCGCTGCGGCCGCGCAGGTTAAGAGATAAGAAAAACAGATCATCCTTTAGCATGGCGAAATTATGCCCGGCGATATAGGTGTTGAGAAGCGGATTGTCCGGGTCGGAAAGCTCTTCCAGGTTGTTGACAATCCCTGTGATAGGGCTTACATGCTTCTCCAGCCTTTTCAGGGTCTGACCGGGCAGCTGGGTCCGGTGGCCGCCGGCGGTATCCGCTGTTTTTTTACAGGATCTCAGCCTGACAGGCTGCGGCGGCAAAGGGGGCTGGTATTTTTCATCCCCGCAAACCGGGCACTGAGGACGTTTGCTGAGAATGTGAGAGGTTTGTTCCAGACGGGTCAAATCAAAGACTTTGACCCGGCCGGTCAGGGAATTATAGTCGGTCTGCAGGGCGAGCATCTTGCCGAGCTCGACAGCGATAAAGCCCATTGCAAAACGGTATGTTTCCCGGCTGCAGGTCAAAGAGGCGCGCACCGGCTCGCCGTTAAAATGTCTTTCCAGAAAGAGTTCCGCCTGGCGGTTGTCTTGAAGGCGCCTGGCCAGGCACTGCCAGCAGCCCGTATGACCGGGTACAAACGCCGGGCCCATCCACAGGCTGGTGCCGCAGGGTTTGGCCAGAAGCCAGGGCTGTTTTGCAGCCAGGGCATTTTTGTTAAGTTCCACCAGCCCCGGATGCAGATAATCATTGGCCAGGGCCAGGCCTATCGTCCCGCCGTTTTCTACGATATTGAATCCGTATCCGTTCAGAAGTTCCGCACAGCGGTTCCGGTCCAGGAGGTCACCGAAGCATTTCAATGAAACCGGGGTTTCAGCCATCCGTTTTCGCGCTGTTTTTGGGTCTATGCCCAGATAATCCCACCATGCGGCTTCGCTGTCGGCCAGATCGGGTTCTTTTTCAACAAGGTAGCCTTTTTTGACCATATCTTTGAGGGTGCTCATGATTTTGGGCAGGGAAAAGTGGCTGCCAAGATTTGCTGTAACCTCCTCCCAGGGGCGCACCCCGTCGATATAGCGGGCAATAAAGGGATAGATCGGGCCGCGAAGAACCGTATGTTTATGCTCGTCAAGCAGAAACAGAAGGTTCTCGCCTATGGGGCGAACGACAAGGCTGCGTTTGAATACCGGAATGGAAAGCATTTGTGTCCTTAATTATTGGGGGTAAAATAAAAAACAGCCGTTTCTGTATTGTCATAAGGAAACCGTCTGATGCCGGTTCTCCTTTATTTCCATATCGGATAAGGTCTTGCAGGATTTTAACCCGTAAAGATAATAGGTTTTCTGGTTATGGCAGAACATCAGGTGATCATACCACCCTGACCAGGTTTTCCATTCCGGCCGGGTCCGTATGATTTCATAAGCGTGCGGCCCTTCATGCAAAACGGGCTCCCTGCCTTTGCAGTAGCCCCTGTAGAGCGCCTTTAGGTTGAAATCGGCTTTGAAAAAAATGTTGCCGCGGACAAAAGGCACACGAAACAGGGCGTGATTGAGTCTGACAGCCTGAACAAGAAGGCGTCCGGCGGATTTGACCATGGTAATGGGCAGCAGTGATGCCAACAGGGCTTCGGCTTCCTTATAAAAACGATCAAGCCTTCCATCGCGAACCAGGCGAATAATGGCATACTGCTCCAAGGGCCACCATGAATTTTCGAGATCCCCGGCCGGGATCATCTCCGGTGCTCCCTTCTCCTGTATTAGGCGGGCATTTTCGGTACAGCGCTTTGAAACAGAGGCGACCGTGGGGTAAAGCGCCGGGTCCGCATCCAGAAAAGCCTCTGTCATGGATCGAAAGTCAAGGCCGAGGGCTTTAATTCCGATGATCATCGGGATATGCAGCAGCCGGCTGTAAAACAAAAGCTGTGTCAGCCACAGATAGGCTCTTGCGCGGCACCAATCCGCAGCCGGCAGGGTATTGGTTTCGACCACGATATCCATATACTCATTGACGACCGGTTTTTCGCTGGCGCATGCGTGGGTGCCGGCCATCATCTGAGAGACGGTTCTCAGACCGTGTGTCCGTTGAAACGCTCTCTCCCCCATAACCGTATTAACCAGGGGGGAAAACGGGTAGACGAAAAGATGGTTAAACTGTCCGCTTTCAATAATTTCTGCAATTCCGGAGGCAAAAGAGGAATAGGTCTCTTCCGGAAGCCCGAGGATCATGTCACAGTAGGTGGCAATCCCCAGGCGGGCATACTTTTTCATCATGCTTTTGAGCGCAAGCCTGGGGACAAAACTGCGGCCGCAGAGGTTTAAAACCCTTTCGGAGCGGGATTGGACCCCTATTGTTGCCCCGCCGCTGAGGCCGTGGGAAGAGAGCTTTTCATGAATGGTGTATACCCGCTCACTGACCTCGCAGCTGCTTTGTATGGAAATTGCGTTAAAGGCCCCTGTTTGTCCGGATACTTCAATGGCATGCCTGACAATTTCCGTGTCCCTTGGAAGCAGGCCGAAATTTGAATCGCACACCAAAACCTGCTCGATTCCATGCCTGCCTGCCCAATCGATGTCGGCCCTGATCCGCTCCATTGAAAAACGCCTTACCCGCTGGTCCATGTGGCCGGCCCCCCATGCACAATAGGCACAGTGAAAAGGGCAGCCCCGGTTGGTTTCAACCGGCATCAGCCAGTTGATTTCAGGGTATTTTGAAAACAGCGGCTCAAACGTCCCGGATTCATAAGGGGAGCGGCACGCTGCCAGTGATTCGGATGACAGGAAGGATAAAGGATTTTGATGATACCGGCCTTTGGAATCGATCCAGGCAATTCCCCGGCAGGCCCTCCAGTTACGGGTTTCCAGAATTTCGGCCACATCCATGAAGGAATTTTCGCCTTCCCCCGCGCATGCCAGATCCAACCACGGATGATCGCGTAAAAGCCTGCCGGCATCAACCGGGACCTGAGGGCCGCCAAAGAGAATCACCGAATCTGGATTCAGCTCCTTGATTCGTCGTGATACGGCAAGGTTAAACTGCTCATTCCACAAATAAACCGCAAACCCGATTAAATCGGCGGCAGCACAGTGTTGGGCGGTTTCTTCAACAGAGGCGGCACGGAAGCAGGGCTCCAGGAATTGATACCGCTCCGGCTGCGGAGCAAACTGCTCCAGATAGGCCCGCATTAAACCGTATTGGTAAGGAAGCACCTCATAATAAGTATCCTGCGCAGTTGCCCCAGGGGATGGATCAGCAATGCTTCCTCCGAAAAGCTTGCGACCCTGCCACCGGATTTTTGACAGGTTGGCTGAGGCGTTAATGGCAACAAATGCAATCGTCTGGGGTTTCATTAATATATCAATACCGGAGAATTTGTCAGTGAAGTGAAGCCCTCAGGGAAAAGCGGTTATACCTTTCCCCGGTCATGCGGGCTGCTTTATCTGGGGCAACCCCGGTACAGCCCGCATGAATGAGAATTGACTGAACTAGCAGCAGCAGCACGGCGTACACGTGCAGCAGCAATCCCCGCCGCCTGCCACGTCTTCGAGTTCGGCATCCGTGAGATCCGCATCTTCAACGTCTTCGGGCTCCTCGAGCGGTACATACAAATCAATATTCCCGCTTTTAAGTCCCTCATTCCAGAGCCGGACCTGATCATCCAGGGTCCCTTCCGACTGGATGCGGGTAATGATATTGACTTTGGCGCTGCCGGGATCAAGGCCTTCTGATTTTAAAACCGCGTCTGGATCGGCCAGCAGTTTTTGCTTAAAGTCTTCATCACCGGACCAGACTTTTCGCAGAACGTTTGAATAGGCTTTCATAAAAGCTTCTTTTTCCATTTTTCCTCCTGAAATTAAGTTGAATAAAATGCTTCCCGGTTTGAGGAAGCCGTGTCTCTATCCTGAAACTCAGCATGGATCTATAGTTTCGGTTCACCTCCCTCCTGTGAGGACGGTTTCGGCAAAGAAACGAAATGTTCAAGGCTTAAACTTTGGCGGCCGTCTTTTTTTCCCGCAAGCAGTGTCCCTGTCTGATAACGCAGGTCCACGATCGCCTTGGCAACCTCTGCCTCTACCGAAACTACTGAGGCCAGGGAATCGTTCAGGCGATCTTGCGCATCCAGGATGTCGAATATGGTCGATTTGCCCAAACGAAAACGCTGGATCTCGTCATTTAAGGCTTGTTGAAACATGGTTTCAGCCTTCCGGTTTTGCTCCAATTGGGACCGCAGACGAAGCAGTTTGTCCGTGGCAACCATAGCATCATTATAGATTTGCTGCCGGTAGTTTTCATGGGACAATACACTGCGCCGCGTTTGGGCCCTGTAGTACCGCAGCTGACCGCGTGCTGCACGGTTCTGGAACGGAACGGTAAGTATCAGTGCCCCTGAATATCCGTGTTCAGG
>JAGYOT010000519.1 GCA_018399455.1 Desulfobacterales bacterium | reverse complement strand
CATGTCCAACCTGCACGCGGCCATTGGTCTGGCCCAGACCGAAAAAGCCGATGAATACAAACAATTGCGCATTCGTAATGGCCTGTTATACCGGAAATATCTCCGGGAAGTCGGGGGTGTCATTTTGCAGCAGGATCAGCCCGGCGCGGAAAACGTCTTCTGGATGAACGGCATCCTGATTGATCCCGATACATACGGCCGCACGCGCGATGAGCTGATCGGCTTGCTTAAAAAAGAAGGTATAGACACCCGGCTGTTTTTTGTCGGTATGCACCGGCAACCGTCACTGCTGAAGCACGGTTGCAATGAAACCGGCGATTATCCTGTTTCAGACAACCTGGCCCAAAACGGCTTTTATCTGCCCAGCGCCAGCAACCTTAAAGAAGATGAGATCCGGTTTATCTGTGAAATAATTCAAAAGCTGCAAGCAAAGGACAGGAAATACGCATGACCGTTTTCGGAAATTATTCCCGCTACTACAATCTCTTGTACCAGGATAAGGACTATCAAGCAGAATCCGATTTTGTCCATGGGCTGATTCAGCAGCATGCCCCCGGTGCGCAAACCATTCTTGACCTGGGATGTGGCACCGGCCGGCATGATATCCTGCTGGCGGAAAAGGGTTACACCATGACCGGCGTGGATATGTCCTCAGAAATGATTGCTGTAGCAAGGAATTCAGGCGGCCAAAGCAATCCGGAAAACAATGCACTCCCGGTATTTCACCAGGGAGATATCCGCTCCTTCAGACTCGATCAAAAATTTGATGTCGTCATTTCTCTTTTCCATGTCATGAGCTATCAAACGACCAACGATGCTTTTGTCTCGGCGCTTCAAACCGCCCAGGCCCATCTCAAGCCTGGCGGCATATTTCTTTTTGATTTCTGGTATGGCCCAGCCGTCTTGACCGACCGGCCGGCGGTGCGCGTGAAAAGACTTGAGGACGAAAAGAATGATATCCTCCGCACGGCTGAACCCTTCATGCACCCCAACCAGAACACAGTGGACGTCAATTATACGGTCTGGATAAAGGATAAAAACACGGACAAAACTACAGAAATAAGGGAGACTCACCACATGCGATACTGGTTTATGCCGGAGATCGAGTATCTCCTCAACCAAACCGGGTTTTCCAACCTCCACGCAGCGGAATGGATGAGCGGCAATGTCCCTGGTTTCGATACCTTCGGGGTCTATTGTATCGCTGCTCCAGCATGAGGTGAATGCGGAATTGAAATATCCTGCGTTTTTATCATTGGTTTGAAATTTGACCTGGCTTTCAATTGAAAAAGACTTAAATTTTGTCTAATTAAAATTCAACATAGGTTAATTACTTGTGGCATCAAAAGCATATATACAAGAGCGTATAATTCGGCCCAAAAAAGGCTTTGCCGACATCGATTTCAAGGAGCTCTGGCAGTATCGCGAACTCTTTTGGTTTTTGGCCTTGCGCGACATCATGATCCGCTACAAACAGGCTGTCTTGGGCTTTGCCTGGGCAGCAATTGAACCTGTCATGGTCATGATCGTTTTTACAGTGATATTCGGTAAAGTAGCCAAGCTGCCGGACAACGGCATACCCTACCCTGTGCTTACCTTTGCAGCAGTTCTTCCCTGGAATTTTTTTTCAAAAACCCTGGCCCAGAGCGCCAACTCAATGGTTGCCAATGCTGCAATGATATCAAAAATCTATTTTCCAAGGCTGATCATGCCGGCGGGTTCGATTATTGCCGGCTGCATTGATTTTGCCATTACCTTTATTATTTTGGTATTTTTAATGCTTTGGTACGGTGTTGTGCCAACTGCAGCGGTATTTTTTCTCCCCTTCTTTTTTCTTCTTGCAGCCTTTGTTTCGCTGGGGACTGGTTTATGGCTTTCAGCCTTAAATGTTGTTTACCGTGACGTTAAGCACATAATTCCATTTATCATTCGATTCGGACTTTACATATCGCCCGTTGGTTTTTCCTCCTCGGTCATTCCTGAAAAATATCGTCTCCTTTACTCCTTAAACCCTATGGTGGGTGTTATTGACGGTTTTCGTTGGTGTTTGCTCGGCGGAAAGGCAGCGCCCTACTGGCCGGGACTCTGTATCTCAGTTTTTTTGACAATTGTTCTGGTTGCAACAGGCGCAATATACTTTCGTAAAACCGAACGTATCTTTGCCGATGTCATCTAACAGGCACCAG
>JAGYOT010000518.1 GCA_018399455.1 Desulfobacterales bacterium | reverse complement strand
GCGTAAACATGGGGCCGGGTTGATTCATTTCGCGGACAATGCCCTGTCGCCTTCCTTCTTGAAGGAGTTGATCCGCCGCCCGCCAGGGGCTGCCTGGTACGGTTTTGTTCGGGCAACCTCGCATTTGACGGATCCGGGGTTTGTCCGGAGATTGAAGGATTCAGGCTGCATTATGCTGAAACTGGGGATCGAGTCCGGGGATCAGAATGTGCTGGATGCGTTGAACAAGGGTATACGCCTGGAGACCGTGTCTGCTGCGCTCAGGACGATTAAATCAGCAGGCCTCGGTGTGTATGCTTATCTCCTTTTCGGCACCCCGGCCGAATCCCTTGAAAGTGCGCAAAAGACGCTTTCTTTTACGCTTGCCCATGCCGGCTGTATTGATTTTTTAAACCTTGCTGTCTTTAACCTGCCGGTCTTGAGCGGGGACGCCCGTGGACTTGCAACCAGGGAATTCTATTCGGCCGATCTTTCTTTCTACCGCGGGTTTGTGCATCCCAGGGGCTGGCACCGCCGCCGGGTGCGTGAATTTCTGGGAAAGCAGTTCAAGCGTCCAGCGCCCGTTCGGACGATTTTAAAACAGGACCCCCCGTATTTTACCTCCAATCATGCCCCGTTTATCGTCAATCCGGGGGCATTCCCAAAAAAATCGGTTTGCCGGTAAATCATTTGTGAAAGGTTAAAGCACAATATGGCCTTGACATCGAAAATAATCATGTTAAGTTATTTTTAATCTGTAAGGGCTTTGTTTCATGGCGGGCCGGTTTCTTTCGAAAGGGAGCATTATTGTTAGATAGTGGCGACCCTGTAGGTAGAAACTTAGAGAATTTTTGCAAGAAAGGAGGGGCGTCACAATGGCTAAAGGTACAGTTAAATGGTTCAATGAAAAAAAAGGCTATGGTTTTATTGAAACAGAAGATGGTTCCGATGTATTTGTCCATTATTCCGGCATCAATGCTTCCGGCTTCAAAACCCTGAATGAGGGCGACAAGGTATCCTTTACAGTCGAGCAAGGTCAAAAGGGACCGGCTGCAGTTAATGTAACCGTTGAGTAGATCCCGGTGACCAAGCACGGAAAAAAACGCAAGGGCGTGTGCCAATACGGGCGTATATGGCACGCGCCCTTTTTTGTGTGCGATAGTGTGGGTTATGATGGCGGCGCCGGATGCGGTTTTGGCAAAGGCAGCCGTCTGCCGGGCAAGGGAGGGGCGCTTTGCGGGTTCCGCTTATGGTGCATGAAACGGGGTAGATCTTTCTGCATCGCTTGAAACCGCTGCTTCTGACTCGGTGTGAGCTGGGCTTCAATCTGTCTGAAACACTCTGAAAAAATGGACCTCAACCGGGGCCGGAAATCCTGCCTCAGTCCGGCTAGGTTTTTCTGCGTGGATTCCAGGATCTCCCCTACCGCCTGCTTCTGCTCCGGAGTTAATTCCAGATGGCGGTCCATCCGATCCATTAACAAAGGTTTGATCGGCGGCGGCCCTTTTTCATGAAAGGTTTCGATCCGGTTTTTGATCACCAGGCTGGTGACCAGCGCACCGGCAACGCCCCCCAGTATGAAGATGGCGCTGATGCCTGCAATGGCTCTAAAAAGCTTCATGATCCCGTGTCCCCGTTAAAATGGAATATAGGCCAGATACGTCTGCGCCGGTTCGGCAATCGACAAAGCCGCCATCTGATGATAAATTGCATAACCGGTCTGAAAAATGCAGATTGATAGAATCAGCACAAGCAGACAGGCCGCCGGCGAAAGCCGCCAGGCCAGCTGGATGAAGTCCACAGGCCGCCGGATGCCTCTGGAAACCGGGCCCATTTGCCGAACTGAGCGCATCACGTCCGCCTGCCATTGTGGATTTACCGGTGCGCAAATTTCCGGCTTCCCCCGATGAGCGGCAGACAGCAGTGCCATGAACCGCTTCATTCGCTGCCCTTCTTTATTCATCCTCAGACCCTTTCTGTTTTTCGATTAGTTTTTTGAGCCGCTTTCTGGCCCGGAACGCACGGACTTTTACATTGGCCGCACTCAGCCCCATGAGCCGGGCTGTTTCCCTTATGCTGTGGCCCTCAAGGTGAACCAGTTCGAGGATTAGCTGATCTTCCGCAGCCATGCGGCTCAAAGCCCAGTCCAGGATGGCCCGGGCCGAATCCTTTCGGCAGGCTTCCCGGAACTCCCTGTCCGCCCGGCCG
>JAGYOT010000517.1 GCA_018399455.1 Desulfobacterales bacterium | reverse complement strand
CACCAGTGAGCTACGCACTTCCGCAATTCTGGCCGTTAACTTAAGAGCAAGCTCTAATGGTTGTCAATATTTTTTAATCAAAATAGAGGAAGGCGGGAAAAATGATTGACCGCGAACGTCTTGCCGCAACCTTTGAGAAGCTGGTGAGGATTGACAGTGTTTCAAGGGAGGAAGCCCGGATTTCGGATGCCATCTGTCACATGGTGGCGTCGTTTCACCCTGAAATCCATATCGATGGGGCATCGGAGCCGACCGGCAGTGATACGGGAAACCTGATTGTAAAGATTGCCGGCAACACGGATGCCCAACCCCTTATGTTAAACGCCCACATGGATACAGTGGAACCGGGGTGCGGGGTGGAGCCCAGGTTTTCAGAAGGGATTTTCACCAGCCGGGGCGACACCATCCTGGGGGCTGACGACAAAAGCGCTATTGCAATTATTCTGGAGGTCCTTCAGGTCTTAAAGGAAAACAATCTGGCTCACGGTCCTCTTGAGCTGGTGTTTACCATTTGCGAGGAAATCGGTCTGCTGGGGGCGAAAAATCTTGATTATAAAAAGATCTCTGCGCCATTCGGGTATGCCCTGGATACATCGGACACCGATGCCGTCATCACCCGGGCGCCCGGGGCCAACCAGGTGGAAATCGATGTATACGGTAAGGACGCCCATGCGGGGGCTGATCCGGAAAGGGGGATCAATGCCATTTTTCTGGCCAGCCAGGCCATAGCCGGACTCTCGCTGGGACGCATCGATGAAGAAACCACTTGTAATATAGGTGTGTTTGAGGCCGGGGCGGCAACCAACATCGTTCCTCCCCATGCCCGGATTCGGGGTGAGGTCAGAAGCCATGATGAGGCTAAGCTGGCTGAGGTGACAAAGGGGATTACCGAGGCATTTGAAAGGGTTGTTGAAGTCTACTGTCAGCAGCATTCAGTGGATGATCTGCCGCGGCTGGAGACGTCCATTCGAAAGGAGTTCTCCGCCACCCATATTCCAGAGGACCATCCTGTGGTTGCTTTGGCGCGAAAAGCGGCAAGCGGACTGGGACGCGAAGTTTTTCCGCAACGGACGGGAGGCGGGTCGGACGCCAATATTTTTTTTGAAAACGGCATCATGACCGGCGTCCTGGGTACGGGAATGACCGATATCCATTCCACCCGGGAGTCCATTCGTCTGGAAGATATGGTCAAAAGCGCGGCGCTTCTGGCTGAAATCATCCAACTGCACGGCCGGGGAGAGGCCTGAGAAAAACATGATTGCCTATTTTGACTGTTTTTCCGGGATCAGCGGGGATATGACCCTGGGCGCGTTTTTTGATCTGGGGGTTCCACCCGCCTGGCTGTCCGCTGAGATAAAGGATGCCTTAGGCATTGGCTTTGATTTGGACGTTACCCGGGAGAGACGGATGGGGATTTCCGGATGCCGCGTCGAGGTGGCGGCACCGGATCAAACTCCGCGCCGCTACTCAGATATCAAAGCCATGATCGAAATGGGCCGCCTGCCACACGCCGTTCAGGCCTTGAGCCTGGAGATGTTTGCCCGCCTGGCTGCAGCGGAGGCTAAAATTCATCAGTGCGCCGAGGCGGATGTCCATTTCCATGAAGTCGGGGCTGTGGATTCCATTGTCGATCTGGTGGGCTGTGCCTTCTGTGTGGACTACTTGAAGATTGATCGGATTGCAGCTTCAAAAGTAGCCATGGGCCGCGGTAAGGTTTCGTGCGCACATGGAATTCTGCCGGTGCCCGCACCCGCCACCCTGGAAATCCTCAAAGGGGTCCCGACCTATGGGACCGATATCCAGAGCGAGCTTGTCACGCCCACTGGTGCGGCGATCATCCGTACCCTAGCCCGGGAATTCGGAAGCATACCGGATATGACGATTGAAGGCACCGGCTATGGGGCTGGCAGGCGCGAGAATAAATCCTTGCCGAATCTTCTGCGCGTGGTCCTGGGCAGCCGGACAGCCGCAGATGAACGTGTGTTTCTGGTGGAGACCGGAATTGATGACATGAATCCGGAGTTCTACGGCCATTTAATGGATCGTCTTATGGCCGAAGGGGCTCTTGATGTCTGGATGATACCCGCCTTTATGAAAAAAAACCGGCCTGGAACCCTCCTGCAGGTATTGTGCCCCCTTTCCGTCAGAGAAGAGCTTGTCCGGCGGATTCTTACGGAGACCACCACACTGGG
>JAGYOT010000516.1 GCA_018399455.1 Desulfobacterales bacterium | reverse complement strand
ATCATGGTAGATCGCTGTAGCCGCCGACGGTATCGCCGGAGACGAGGTTAAGCAGCCAGAAACCCGGCATGATCCCGATTAAGGTCAGCGGGATGGCCATCATGATCAAAACCGGCATGAAAAAAGAATTGGTCTGAAGGCTCATGAGGATGTAGATGCCTATCAGCGCTGCGGCAAAAGCGAGACCCATATCCCGGAAGACCCGGAGCGTGATTTTCCATTCGCCTTCGCCGGCCCATTCGGCCCGAATGCCCGGTGGAAGCGGATTTTCAGAAAGCCTTCCCTGCATTCCAAGGATGGCCTCAGCCGGTGCCCGGCCGGCCACTTCAGCCAGCACGTAAACCACCCGGTCCAGGTTTTTATGATAGATGGTCTGGGAGTTCGGGCTGCGGTCAATTTTGACCAGTTCCGCCAGGGGCACCATTTCGCCCTCTGGCGTAGCCATGGGGATCTGGGTAAGAACGGCCATTTTGCTTCGGCTTTTGCGCGGCAGGATCAGCTTGACCCGCAGGGGCTGGCGTTCATCCGGCATATGAACAGTGGCCGGAGTATCTCCGCCCACTGCGGCTCTCAGGGTGTTGATAACGGCCCGGGTGGATACGCCGTGAAGTGCTGCTTTTTCGCGGTCCACGACAAACTCGATCTGATCCCTGGGAGCCTCGGTCATGTCATCGATATCAACCAAATTGGGCTCCGCTGCCATGATCCGTTTAACCTGCTCCGCCGCAGCAACCAGCTCGCCATAGGATTTATAGGGGTTTCCATAGATTTCGGCAACAACGGTGGCCAGAACCGGAGGGCCCGGGGGCATCTCTACGAGCTGAATGTTCGCGTTTGTCTGCCTGGCGATTTCCATCAAATCGTTTCTGATTCGCAAAACAATGGCATGGCTCTGCTGGGCCCGCCTGCCCTTGAGCGCCAGGTTCACCCGAATATCTGCCAGATGGGGGCCGCTGCGGAGATAGTAATGCCTGACCATGCCATTGAAATCCATGGGCGAAGCTGTGCCCACGTAAGCGGTGAAACTCTCCACCTCACTGACCTGCCGCAGGTAGTTTTCGAAACGGCGGACGACAGCATCAGTTGATTCAAGGGTTGTTCCCTCGGGCATATCGATGACTACCTGGAACTCATTTTTGTTGTCAAAGGGCAGCATTTTAAGGGGAACAAGCCGGAACAGAACAAGCGACAGGGATAGAAGCAGGAGCATAATGATGCCGGTAAGCAGAACATAGCGGCGCAGCCTGGATTCCAGAAAAGGGGTTATCAGCCTCCGATAAAATTTAAAGATCCATTGCGGCGTTCCTTCCTGCCCGCTCGGTTCTTCCGGGCTCCGGGACTGGGCATGAATCTGGTGGTTCTTAAGCAGGGCATAGGTCATCCACGGCACAATGGTCAGTGCGCAGAGCGTTGAAAAGATTACGGTCAGCGGGACGTTTGCCGACATCGGGGCCATGTAAGGCCCCATCATGCCGGTAATAAAAAAAAGCGGGGCAAAGGAGATAATAATGGCAATCGTCGACATGATCACCGGCGGCAAGACTTCCTGGACCGCAAAGAGTGTGGCGTAAAATGGTTTTCTCCGCCCCATGAAGATGTGGCGCTGGATGTTGTCGACGTTGGTTATCGGGTCGTCCACCACGAGGCCCAGGGAAAGGATAAGGGCAAACAGGGTTACCCGGTTGATGGTATAGCCGAATATGTAGTTCATGAAAAGTGCCAGACTGAAACTTACCGGGACGGCCACCGCCACCACCATCGCCTCCCGCCGGCCCAGGGTAAAGGCCAGAAGGACCACAACCGTGAGCACGGCAAAGGCAAGGGAGCTCAACAGATCATTTACCTTTTCCTGGGCGGTATAGCCGTAATTGCGGGTGACGGCCACTTCTACATCCGCGGGGATAATGGTTTTTTTAAGCTTCTCCAGTTTCCCCAGAATGTTTCTTGAAACGTCCACGGCATTGGTGCCGGATTTTTTCGCAAGCGCCACCGTTACGGAGGGATATGCGAGGGGGGCGTCCTGCATTTTCTGTGTCCGGCGGTATCGGTAGGAGTGGCCGATGCGGGTATATTGAGACGCTTCTGCAGGACCGTCGGTGATTTTAGCCAAATCGCGGAGATAGACCGGCCTGCCCTTGTGAACGCCCACGACCAGTTCCTTAACATCGTTCAAGGACTGAATAAAAGAATTGGTGGTGA
>JAGYOT010000515.1 GCA_018399455.1 Desulfobacterales bacterium | reverse complement strand
CCACCGGTGGTCACGCGAACGGGAAAAATGGTGAGCGTAAACGGGCCGGTGCGGTCTTTAAACCGCTGGCGGGCCTCCTCGGATACCACCGGATTGCAGCCGGGAAGAAGGCATGTGCCGATAAAAAAGAATATAAATGCCCGCAAAAGGGTTTTCAGGCGGGCGGGACAAATCCTACAGATGGCGGTAGACATCATCCAGGCTCAGTCCGCAGGCCAGCATCATCACCTGAACATGGTAGATGAGCTGCGAGATCTCTTCTGCTGTTTCCTGCGATGACTCATATTCAGCCGCCATCCATACCTCCCCGGCTTCTTCCAGGATTTTTTTGCCAATCGCGTGCCTGCCGGCATTTAACAGACGCACGGTACCCGATTCCGGATCGTTGCCGCGGACCTTCCGGGTCAGTTCCTCAAACAACTCTTCAAAGCGCTTCATTTATCTGCCTGCCCGTCTGCCAGCCGTAAGAGGTTCGTCAGTAATGCAGATCAGCATATTCCAGCCATCCCCCGGATTCGACCAGTGCCCGGTCAAACTCCGAGACAGCAAAGCGGAATTCGCCCCTCTGCCCGTCTGCCGACACGGTAAAACGGCTTTGCGCCAGATCCGTTTCCACCCACGTTTCTTTTCCGGAGAATTCGGCAAACAACCGATCGATTTCCGCCTTTTCCAGCTCAACCGCCATCATGCCGCAGTTGAACATGTTCTGCCGAAAAATGCGGGCAAAGCTCTCGGCAATCACCAGGTGGATATCGTTTACCTCGAGCGCCCAGGGCGCATGCTCCCGGGAGGAGCCGCAGCCGAAATTGGCGCGGGTGATAAGAACGGACTTTCCCGCAATATCACGTTCCGGATCAAACCCCGGGAGGTTCAGATCCTCGAGCAAATGCGGCTTCAAAGCATCCTTCGTGATTTCGGTCAGATACCTGGCCGGAATGATCTCATCGGTGTTGATGTCAGAGCGGTCCAGAAAGAGCGCCTTTCCTGAGAAAGCCTTCATTTAAGCGTCCTTATGCTTGTAAATTTGCGAATTGGTCACCGCGCCATTGACGGCGGATGCGGCCGCCGAAGCCGGGCTCATCAAATGTACCATGCCCCCCTTTCCCATCCTGCCGTTGAAGTTCCGGTTGGTGGTCGAGGCACACACCTCGCCTTCGGCCAGTACGCCGTTGCTCATACCGAGGCAGGCGCCGCAGGTGGGATTGGTCACACAGAAGCCTGCATCCATAAAAACCTGGATAATGCCCTCGTCCAGGGCTTTTCTGAAAACCCCGGGAGTAGCTGGGGAAACGATCGCCCGCAGCCGGTCACTGATCTTTCGTCCCCTTAGAACATCTGCCGCCACGCGGAGGTCTTCCAGGCGCCCGTTGGTGCAGGAGCCGATATAGACCTGGTCCAGCAAGGTCCCTTCCATCTCGGATACCGGCTTTACATGATCCGGTTTATATCCGTAGGTCATCATGGGCTGAAGATCGGACACATCAAAGGTCATGACATCTTCGTATCCGGCATCCGCATCCGGCAGAAACTGCTGATAAACCGCCAGGGCCTCCTGTTTTGACGAAAACTCCCCTTCAATAAAAGGCCACAGGTATTCCACCGTGGTTTCATCCGGATAGCAGATACCGCAGGTTGCGCCCGCCTCGACCGCCATGTTGCATACCGTCATGCGGGCCTCCATGCTCATGGACGCGATCACCGGTCCGCTAAACTCGATCACCTTGTCAGTGGCGCCATTCACTCCGATCCGGCCGATAATATAGAGGATCACGTCCTTGGCGTACACGCCTGCAGGCAAATCTCCCGTAATTTCCATCTTAATGGTCCGCGGATACCGAAACGCGCAGACCCCTTTTAAAATACCTACTTCCAGGTCTGTTGTGCCGACACCTGCCGCAAAAGCGCCAAACGCTCCGTGCGTGCACGTATGAGAGTCGCCCATAATAATGGTATAGCCCGGACGCACAAAGCCCTTTTCCGGAAACAGGGCATGGCATACCCCGTTTCGGCCGACATCAAAAAAATCCGGGATACTTTGGCGCCGGGACCAGTCCCGGAGTATCTTTCCCTGAAGCGCGGTCTTTGAATCCTTGGCCGGTGTGACATGATCGATCACCGCCTTTATTTTTGCCGGGTCAAAAACCCGGTCCTTCTGCCGCCGGGCCAGGTCATTGATGGCCATGGGGGTTGTGATCTCATGA
>JAGYOT010000514.1 GCA_018399455.1 Desulfobacterales bacterium | reverse complement strand
TTTCACATTCATGGGATGAAGAAGAATGGCAATGGTAGTGAAACGTTTTGATGTTTATTTAGTAAATCGTGATCCTGCCGTCGGGTCAGAGATTCAAAAGACCAGACCCTGTCTAGTGATTTCTCCTAATGAAATGAATCGGAACATTCGGACAGTGATTATTGCCCCGATGACTTCAGCCCAAAAAAAATATCCCACCCGTGTTTCCTGCACTTTTCAAAAGAAAAAAGGGCAAATTGTGTTAGATCAACTACGGACAATAGATAAGGCACGACTTATTAGAAAACTGGGCACAATAGAATCGAAAGACCAGTTGGAAGTTATTTCAATACTTCAGCAATTGTTTGCCTTTTAATTTACTCTGGGCAAGGGTGGTAGGCCAGACTCAAACGAAGGTAACTGCTAAAAACGGTTAAGCAATGTAATTAAAACCCCCTCTATTTTGAAGCGATAACACTGTTTTTGATAGTGAAATAAGCGCCTTTTAATGAAGAGGAGGCCATCAAATGCCCAGGGCCAACCGACCTTTTATCCCTGGATATATCGGGCATATCACTCATAGATGCCATGAGCGAGAATTTCTGCTTACCTTTTCAAAGGATCGCCACCGTTATGTACCGTGGTTATAGCAGGCGAGGAAGCGATATGGCTTGAAGATACTGAACTCCATGGTCACCTCAAAGTATATGCACGCACTTGTCGCTGATGGAGGCAATAAGGATGTTTTATAGCCACTTCGATTCAGTTCATAGCAGGCAGATCAGGGCAAGGGTATGATCAAAAGGAAAAAACGAAAAGGGGCATACCGGCAAGATCGCTATCATGCAACCGCTGTATAGAAAGTGGGGATCATCAAGCACGGTGTATGGTTTATATCGATGTGGCCTTTTTGCGGGTATAATGAAATGCAGCATCCGCGCCTGAGATATTCACTGATTGATTACCAGAGATTGATATCATTACTTCACATGAAAGATATAGAAGATCTTCAAGCATCATGCAAAAACCGAGCAGACGAGGCAATTGTCGGTATAGAGCAAAGCAGAGATAGTAAATGGACCGAGAGTATCGCAGTTGGAAACGAGAGGTTTATTGATGCCGCAAAGAGATTACTCGGCGTTAAGGCGAAAGGACGGAAGATCATTGGAAGTGAAAAAAGCTATGGGCTACGGGAGCCGACAGCTTCTTATGGAGGTAATTTTACTTCTGAAAATGGTCATGTAAGCCTTGAGAACACCTATTTTTGGGCAGATTATCATTGACATCCAACAGGATAGCTTGCTCCGACCCTAGTCAACAACTCTTATCAAAAAACGATTCGCCATGTCCAAATCCAAAGCGCAAAAGGCTAATCATGGACCGTGATCGGGTTGCACAGGCGCTGATTCTGGCGGCCTTTTGCATGATGGTAGGCGTTGGCGGCATCGTTTCGATCCTGCCGGGCCGTATCCTGGCGCTCTCCGGCGCAAAAGCCTCGCTGGGGCTGCTGAGCAGCAGCTTCGCAGTGGCCTATGTTGCGGCGCAGTTGCCGGTGGGGTATCTGGCGGATCGGTTCGGGGTGCGCGCCTTTCTCGTAAGCGGCTATCTGGTTTGCGCGGCCGCCGGTCTGATCTTTTTCCTCGCCCCGCAGCCTGGCTTGATCTTCATCGGACGCTTCATCCAGGGCCTTGGCGAGGCGCCGGTCTGGGCCTTGGGACCGGCGTTGTTCTCGGTGCAGTACGCCGAGCGGCGAGGGGCCGCCATGGGCCGCTACAACGCGGCCATTCATATCGGTTTGACCGCAGGACCGCTCATCGGTTATCTGGCCCGGGGCAACTCCGCTTTCGGTATCTACAGCCTGCTCTGCCTGGTCGGGGCAGCGGTTCTCCACTACGGGCTGGCCGGTGCGGATCGACCGCCTCAGGTCCCCGGCCGGCGGGTTCGTCCTGCCAATGTCGGCCGGCTGCTGACCGCGCCGGGGGTCGGTCTGGACCTGTGGGGGATCCTTCTTTGGGGAGGCGCCTACGGGATGTTTCTCACCGTCATCCCCGGCTTTCTCATCGTCCACCACGGCGTGCCGGCTGAATTGAACGCTTTGTTTTTTGTGCTGTTTTACGCGATGATCAGTATATCGCAGTTGGCCGTCGGCCCGGTGATCGATCGCATGGGGCGCCGCAGTTTCATGCGTGCGGGACTGGTCGCCGGCGCTGCCGGAATGGGGCTGTTTC
>JAGYOT010000513.1 GCA_018399455.1 Desulfobacterales bacterium | reverse complement strand
GACAAAATCGTGGTTCAAAACCGCTCCCACAGGACATGGAAGGAACTTCAGTGCTGTTGTGTATTGTTGTTTGAGCCGATTTCGACTTGACAGTGGACTACGAATCTGCATTTTATTAAACAATAACCTTTTCCGGGGCACTGCATCCACTCGGATACCGGTAGTTGTTTACATTCCACGCTACTCCAGACCACCCCGCCCCTTGTGCATTACTAATTCTCATCAACGGGAGATTCATAAATTGAAGTCCCTGAAGAGTGAGAGCCTTTAATTGCTTCACATGCAACAGAAAGGAGGATGTGCAATGAAATTCAGAAAGATTTTTGGTCCTGCAGTCATTTGTTTCCTGGCATTTTGCGTATTGGCAGGTGCTACGCCAACCGCGGCCCAAAGTGCGGACAAACCCTCAAACCTCATTATAGCTACAGCCACAACCGGAGGCACCTATTACCCCATAGGCGTGGGAATGGCCTCCCTTTGGTCCATAAAACTCGCAAAGGGCCACGGGATTCAGGTTCAGCCCATCACGTCAGCCGGCTCCGGCGAAAACATCAACATGCTGAGAAATAAAGAAGTGGAGCTTGCCATCCTCCAGGGCCTTTTCGGAAAGAGCGCCTGGAGAGGACTTGGAACCTACAAGGATAAACCGCTCAAAACCCTCAGGAGTATAACCATGTTGTGGCCCAACGTGGAGCACTTCGTGGTCACCAGCAACAAAGTCAAAACCGGCACCGTTGCAGACATCAAAGGCCTGCGTTTCTCCATAGGCAGGGCCGGTTCAGGAACCGAGAGGTCCGGGTTGACCATCATGTCCGCTCTCGGTTTGGGCCGTGATGATGTCGAAGGCGTGTACCTGGGCTATTTCGAGTCCTCTTCCGCCATGAAAGACAAGCGAATAGACGGGGCCAATATCCCGGCCGGTCCACCGGTTGCGGCGATAACGGATCTTTTCGCGGCTCCGGGCCTCGATGTAACCGTTCTCCAATTCACCGATGAACAGCTGAAGGCAATCAATGAGCAGACCGCCTATCCGGGCTATCGGTATGTCGTTCAAGCGGGTACCTACCCCGGCCAGGATAAAGACGTGGAGACGATTGCCCAGCCTAACCTGCTGGTCTGCCGTGATGACATACCGGAAGAAGTGGTTTACCAGCTGACAAAAACTCTTTTCGAAAATCCGGGGTTTCTTAAACAGGTCCATAAGATGGGCGAATGGATCACCCTGGAAAATGCTCTTTCCGGGCTCCCTGCACCGCTTCATCCCGGAGCTCTAAAATTCTACAAAGAAAAGGGTCTTGACATTCCACCTGAGCTGATCATGCAATAACAGCTTCGGGGCGGCCGTTTCCTGAGGCCGCCCCCTCATTTAAAAGACAAAACCCGGAGAAGAGATGGATCAGCAAAGCGGGAGCGGTCCCGGCAACACCGACGGCGCAGAAGTCTCCACCATGCACCGCAGGCTCTCAGGCGCGTGGAAAGGCATGTTCTACTGGACCGCAGTGGCGGCTTCTCTCTTTCATGTCGGCGTAAACACGCTCGATTTCATGGTCATGCCTTCGGTCTACCGTAACGCATGCCACATGGGCTTCGTGCTTACACTTTGTTTCCTGCTTTATCCGTGGAGCAAAAAACGCCCGGGAGCGGGCCGCGGAATCGATTTGTTTCTGATTGCAGGCACAATCGCCATTACCTTCTATATCCTCATTTTCCAGCAGGAACTTCACCTGGAACGGCAGTCCATCCCCATAATGAGGGATTATATTTTTGCCGCCGCCGCACTCGCGATACTCATCGTCGGTACATGGCGCGCAGGCGGAGCTATTATCCCGGTACTTTCCATTCTTTTCATCTCCTACGCCCTGTTTCTCGGCAAATGGATACCGGGTGTCTTCCATTACCGGGGGGTTCATCCGGGCAGGCTTCTTTACAGAATGTATCTGACCGACGAAGGGATATTCGGCACGATCTGCACCATCAGTTCAACTTACGTGTTTCTGTTTATACTTTTCGGGGCATTTCTTTTGAAATCCGGGGCCGGCGATTTCATCGTACAGCTCGCCCAGGCGCTTGCAGGGAAAAGAGTCGGTGGCCCGGCTAAAATTGCAATAATTTCATCCGGATTTATGGGGTCTGTTTCAGGATCGGCGGTTGCGAACACGGTCACGACCGGATCTATGACAATACCCCTGATGAAAAAACTTGGTTTT
>JAGYOT010000512.1 GCA_018399455.1 Desulfobacterales bacterium | reverse complement strand
GACCGAGAACGACATGGCCGGCCGGTATTGCTATGAAATGTTTCATCAACGAAGCAGGCCCTGTCCGGACTGTATTGTTGAAAAGGCAAAGAACACCGGGCTTGCCCAGTATGCGGAAAAAGGGGCCGGAGACAAATTCTGGTTCCAACGGGCCTATCCCACCATTGACGATGCCGGCAAGGTTGGTGCGGTTGTCATGTTCGCTCAGGACATTACCGAGCAAAAGCAGGCTGAGTTGAAAAAGGCCCATCTGGAGGAGCAGTTCCGGCAAGCCCAGAAGCTCGAATCCGTCGGGCGGCTGGCCGGGGGGGTGGCCCACGATATAAACAATCTCCTTTCCCCGGTCCTTGGCTATGGAGAGATGCTGCGCGCATCAACCGGTATGAGTGACGATCAGAAACAAAAGCTCGATCATATGGTGGAAGCTGGAAAACGTGCCCGGGCGATGGTTCGCCAGCTTTTGGCTTTCAGCCGGCAGCAGAAGCTTGAATTCAAGGCATTCGACCTTAACGCGCTTATCATTAATTTTGAACCCCTGCTTCGTTATACACTCATGGAAAACATTACTCTCAACATAAAACTGGCCGACAAGCTGCCGTTTATCAACGGGGATGCCGGCCAGGTGGAACAGATTGTCTTGAACCTTGCTGTCAACGCACAGGATGCGATGCCGCAGGGAGGAGAACTAAGCATTGAGACCACGGCTGCCGAGCTGGACGAAAGTTATGCCAAACAGCGAAACGGCATCTCTCCGGGAACTTATGTGATACTGACGGTGAGCGACACGGGGGAGGGTATGAGCGCAGAGGTGGCGGAAAGGATCTTTGAGCCGTTTTTTACAACAAAGGGAAAGGATAAGGGGACCGGTTTGGGTCTGTCGACCGCGTATGGTATTGTCAAACAGCATGGCGGAAACATATGGGCATACAGCGAAGTCGGTCTGGGCACGACCTTCAGGGCTTATCTGCCTGTGTTTCAGGGCGAGGTTATTCAAACCGTGGATTCTGACCCAAAAATGGATACAGCTGCCAAGCCGAACAGTCCGATAACTGTTCTGGTTGCCGAGGACGAGGACTTTGTCCGGGGTCTGGTTGTTTCCATGCTGGAATCATTTGGCTGTAAAGCCCTTTCAGGAAAAAGCGGCAATGAGGTGATCATGTCCTTAAACCAGCACAACGGAACCGTCGTTGATTTGCTTATCACGGATGTGGTTATGCCCGATATGAGCGGTAAGGACCTGCATGACCAGGTTTCAGGCATTTTCCCAAATATAAAAACAATTTTCATGTCCGGGTATGCTGAAAACGTCATCGCTTCTCACGGCGTGTTGGCGCTGGATGCGAATTTTTTACAAAAACCGTTCTCCGCTGAGGATTTGGCGGCAAAGATTCGGGATGTGCTTAATAAATAATTAATTCAAAATTTTATCTTGAAGCTTGCTTCAGCTTGCCGAAAAATTTTTCCTGTAGTCAACGGCATCATGACTGGCGCCTGGCAGGCAAAAATGGCCCCCTGAAAGAAGGCGGTGGCCCCAATCGCCTATACAACATCGGGGTGCGGAATAACCCCGGCATCCTGATCAGCGGCCATGATCTAAAAGACATGGAAGAGCTTTTAAAGCAGACCGAGGGCACGGGCGTTGATGTCTACACCCACTGGGAGATGCTGCCGGCCAACTGCTATCCGGCATTTAAGAAGTATGACCATTTTGTGGGCAACTACGGGGGATCGTGGTGGCATCAGAACAAGGAGTTTGAATCCTTTAACGGCCCGCTCATCCTTACCACCAACTGCCTGATCCCCATCAAGAAGGACAACACCTATCTGGACCGGCTGTTTACCACCGGCGTGGTCAATTACGACGGCGCCGGTTACATTGCGGACCGGCCGGCCGGCGGGGTCAAGGATTTCTCCCTGGTCATTGAGATGGCGAAAAAATGCCAACCCCCGGCGGAGATTGAATCCGGCAAGATCATGGGCGGATTTGCGCACAACCAGGTTCTATCCCTGGCCGACAAGGTTGTTGAGGCTGTCAAGTCCGATGCTATTAAACGTTTTGTGGTCATGGCCGGCTGTGACGGCCGGCAGAAATCCCGCAGCTACGCGAGATGAATTCTTCGGCATCGAGTGTTATGTTTCTTTTTTTACCATCATTTTTGTAATCTTTGTATTGGAAAGTGACCTTTCCGTCTTCGATGCTTTGGATACGGT
>JAGYOT010000511.1 GCA_018399455.1 Desulfobacterales bacterium | reverse complement strand
CCGATAACTCTTCCCACCCACATGATGAGAACCGTCATAACGGTCATCAGAATCACGGTTCGAATACGGCTGCTCATAGCTTAAAGCTCCTTTATATTTAAATAAGATTGCATGGTCTCACAAAAAAACGCCAATCCTGGTGCCATTCAGAATGGCCCCGGATTGATGAAGAACGAAAACCATGATTTTTCGTTAAGACCAAGCAGAACGAGATAGGCGGTTTTCATTCAGGTACTAAAAATAAAACAGAATTGGATGAATACAAGGGGCGGATGAAGACCCGGGGCTCACTTGTCGGATTGGAATATAAAAACAAGCTCCTCCTTGTCCACAACACACAGCTGCTGACGGACCACGTGCTCAAGGTAGGCCGGGTCGTTTTTGAGACGATCAACCTGGCGGTAAAGCTCCCGGTTTTCTTCTTCAATACGTCTGTTTGTTTTTTCAACGCATTCCAATTGCGCCTGTTTACGCTTTAAATCCATGAGCCCGTTTTCACCAAACACACTGCCGCCCAGATAATATATCAAAAACAGTACGCCTATGGCTATTCCGATTTTGATATGCATGGGTTTAATGGGCATCATCCCTATGGCTCCTTTCGGATCATTCGTAAAAGATCCGTTAATTCCGGACAGCGAAGCATATAGGCAGCAAGCATGTATATTCCGCCGCCGGCCGCCACGCCGCCGGTAACGGTTATCAGCCGGCTGATGAAAGAAGCGTTTAACGGGGCGGGGAAAACAGCCAGCACAGCGGTGAGAAGGCCGCCCATAATTCCGGCACATATCACTGATTTAGCAATGGATTCAAGTATTTTTTTGCCGTTTAGGTCTCCAAGCCGTTTATGCAGGCGCCCGGCCAGCAAAGCGAAGTTGAGCATCGAGGCCAGCGAGGTGGCCAGGGCAAGCCCCCCGTGGCTCAAAGGCCCCATCAGCAGAATACTTAACAGGATGTTGGCGAAGATCGAGATCGAGGCGATTTTTACCGGGGTCACGGTATCCTGCAGGGAATAGAACGTGGAGACAAGGATGCGGACAGCAGAAAACGCCCACAGTCCAAGGCTGTAAAAGATCAACGCATAGGCGGTAAGGCGTGTGCTTTCCGGGCCGAATTCGCCCCGCTGAAATAAAAGCGCCACGATCGGCTCGCGCAGCACGATAAGCCCGGTCATGGCAGGCAGAGTGATAAAGAAGATCAGTTGAATGGCATAGACAAAGGTGTCGGATAGTTCACGCAGCTTATTTGCCGCCGCCTGCCTGGAGAGGCTGGGCAAAACCGCAACCGACATGGATATGGCAAAGATTCCCAGCGGAAACTGAACCAGACGGTCCGCATAATAGAGGTAGGAAACACTGCCTTCGGGCAGAAGCGATGCCAGGAGAGTGCCGACCAGCATGTTGATCTGGTAGACCGCGGCGCCGAATACAGCCGGCCCCATGAGTTTGCCGATACGGCTTACGCCGGGATGGTACAGGGGCGCTTTCTGCCATAAATAAAAGCCCTTTTTTAACAGAAAAGGGATCTGCAACAGAAGCTGAAGCCCGCCGCCGATTAAAACGCCCACCGCCAGACCGGCCACAGGTTCTTCCAGGTAAGGCGCGAGCCACAGGGCGGAGCCGATTATGGCCACATTCAGGAATACGGGGGCCAGGGCCGGGGCGGCGAAGTGGCCGAGGCTGTTTAAGATGCCCATGGAAAGCGCCACCAGACAGATAAAAAAGATATAGGGGAACATGATCCGGGTAAGCGTTACCGTTAAAGCAAATTTTTCACCGGTAAAGCCCGGCGCAATAACTTTAACCAGTACCGGTGCAGCCAGGATGCCCGCCAGGGTCAGGATGACCAGTAAAATACCGGTTATTCGCACGGTGGACCGGGCCATGCGAAATGCCTCGGACCGGCCCCGGCGGTTCAAATATTCGGTAAAAACCGGAACAAAGGCAATGGAGAGAGAACCTTCGGCAAAGAGGCGGCGCAGCAGGTTTGGTATCCGGAAAGCGACAAAAAAAGCATCAGAAATCAATCCCGCTCCGAAGAACCAGGCAATCACCATATCCCGAACGAATCCCAGGATTCGACTGGCCAGGGTGGCAATGCCAATGACACCGGCAGCGCGGGTCAGCTTTTTTTTTTCAGAGGCCATACATCGATTTGCTGTCTATTCAGGAACTGTTATGAGTGTGCGGGATGCCGAAAACCTGCAGGATACA
>JAGYOT010000510.1 GCA_018399455.1 Desulfobacterales bacterium | reverse complement strand
CATCACCTATCATCCGGATAAAAGAACCACATTGCGGGCTTCGGCCGGCAAAGGTTTCCGGGCTCCGAGCCTGTTTGAACTCTACAAGGTCCATGTGCGGCAAGGCGGGAGATCCTTTCGGCATGCCAACCCGGATCTGAATCCGGAAGAAATCTGGTCATATGACATAGGCGCAGAAAGGATGCTGCTTGACACGCTCAGGGGCAGTCTGACCTATTATCAATCTTATGCAGAAGACTATATCGGCACCCGGATAACCAATACTTATAAGAAAAACGGTAAAACCTACAACGAGTACATCCTGGACAACATCAGTGAGGTGGATATTCACGGCGTTGAGGCCGAGCTTTACTGGTATCCCAAAACCGATCTTACCGTTTTTGGAAATTATACGTGGAATGTTTCCGAAATCGAAGAAAACGATGCGAATCCGTTCGAGGAGGGGCAGTACCTGACAAATGACCCCCGGCATAAATTCCATGTTGGTGTCATGTATCAGAATCCCGAGATTCTTAATATCACACTTATCTGGAACCGTTATCTTGATAAGTACTATGCCGTCGACGAAATCACTCAGGATAAGGATGATTTCTGGAGTATTGATCTTGGGGCGTCCCGGCGCTTGTTTGGACAGGCAACCGCTTACCTAAACATCGAAAATATATTCGACAGCATTGACAATGAAGACATTTCACCGGGAGCCATTTATACGGCCGGCATAACATATGTATTTTAATGATAAAAGGAAATCCCGTAATGCTCGCAAAAAAAATCCCGATATTGATCCTGGCTGCTTTGCTTTTCGCCGCCCCGGCCTTTGCCCATCATTTGTGGGTGGAAAATTCTGATGGTTATTATGAAGTCAACCGCGGTATCATTTCGGAACGTACGGACGCCTATGATCCCACATGTGTTAAGGAAATAAAGGCATACACGGAAGACGGAGCAGAGAGCAGGATTGAACGGATCAACAAAAACAGCCGGGTAGTTTTCAAAACAAAAGCGTCACCTGCTCTGGTCAGCGTTGCCAGCAAATGGGGGGCCCGTGTCAATACGACCCGGGGCAAAAAGCAGATGAGCCGTAAAGAAGCTGAAAACGCAGGGCTGACCGTGATAAGCGCCTTTTCTTCGACACAGTTCTCCAAGACTCTGTTCAAGCCGTCCAGCCTGAGCCAGAAACCGCTGGGCATAAAATTTGAGATCGTACCGCTCAATCCTGTGATGGCAGCTACACCGGCCAGGCCAGTTGCTTTCATGCTTCTGTTTGAAGGCAAACCGCTGGATAATGCGGCCATTTACACCCACGACGAGCGGGAGATTAAAACCGATGAAAATGGTGTGGCCCGCATCGCTTTTGCAGAAAAAGGCGTTCAATTGCTCTATGCCGGACATCAGACCCCGCCGGAAACCAATACGGAGCTGGATTATCTGAAATTTATGACATTTTTGATTTTTGAGGTAAAATAATGAAGCGGTCAGTTTTATTTGCATTTGCCATGATATGGATAACGATCATGCCTTCCGGTGTCTCAGCCCACGGCACGGATCACCGGGTCCTTGACCAGTCACCGGTTATTGCCCTGGCGTTCTTTTATTCGGACCAGGAACCAATGCGTTATGCAAAAGTGCTGGTTTTCAGCCCGGAAAACGACGCGGTTGAGTATCAAAACGGCAGAACCGATAAAAACGGACAGTTTGCCTTCTACCCGGATAGGGCCGGAAAATGGCAAATCAAAGTTAATGACGGAATGGGGCATGCTGAGTATGCAACGATTGACGTAAAAGCCCGGGGCTATGCCGGAGATCAGCTTGACCCCCAGGCTGAGAATGAAAAAACAAGGGCTGCCGAAGCATCCATGTTCATGAAGATCTGTCTCGGCTTAAGTCTGCTGCTTAACCTTTTTCTGGGGGTTTATATCCGGAAAACGAAAAAAGAAGGTATGAAACAACCATGATCTGGTATATGTCGATTCGCTCCCTGGATCGGGGCGTTGACAGATTTAAAAAATATTATCCGCCGGATCTGCCGATCGCAATCGTCTATTATGCGGGATATCCCGGGAAACAAAGAGTGCTTAAAAGCCGGCTTGGAAACATTTTAAAAGATGTTCAGAAAATGGATGAAAAATGGCTGGGACTGTTCGTTGCCGGCAAATGCGCAAAGTAACAACGCCACTTAAATAAAGGATCAAAGCCCATGCATATCTCTGAAGGTG
>JAGYOT010000051.1 GCA_018399455.1 Desulfobacterales bacterium | reverse complement strand
GATATCCGTATTGGCGGCAGAAGCCAGGGAAAGCTCCGGTGCGCCATAGGAATACGTGGTGGTGCGCATGTCCATAACCGTTGTCACCCCGCCCATAATCAACGGCATGCCCGGCTTTTTGAGATCGCAAAGCACAACGGCCAGAAGGGTTTCAGCAAGGGACTGCACCAGCATGCCCGGTATGGTGGCCGGCGCGGTGGCCCCGGAACTGGGACATGGCGTATACATCGCCGGAATCCCTTTCTCTGCGGCAAATAAGAGCTTCTCAACCGCTGTGCGGTCATTGGTAAGCGGGGAGATAGGCTCGATATAAGCCACAAACAGAGGGTTCAGGCGGAACTCTTCTTCCCCGCCCTGGAACAGGCAGGCCATTTTCCAAAGATCCTCAAGACCTTCCCCGTCAACGCTGGTTACCACCATGGGTTTGGTGCAGCCTTCGAGCATGGCCATGAACTGGTGGCGATCGTAGGTCAGGGGATTGGGGGCGTCTCCCACAATTCCGTGAGACATGAAAAAATCGTAATTGGGAAGATAGTCCACGAATCGCGCCGCATTGACGATATCCGTATATACGCACCGGCGGCGCTCCCCGGTCTCCCGATCATAGGTAAAGGGAAGATCCGATCCGGTGCCGAAGTAGACATGGTCCTTCTGAAGCGCAACTGAACGTTTGCCGTTTCTTCCCTTGAGGGTGATTTTGCGCGGATAGTGCTTAATCGCCCGCTCGACCATCGAAGCCGGCACACGAACCCGATTTTCGCGGACAACCGCCTCTGAATTCTTGAACAGCTCAATGGCCTCGTCCTGAAAAACGTTCGCACCGCAACGCTCCAATACTTCAAGCGCTGAAAAATATATCTTTTCGATCTGCTGATCCGTCAACACGCGAAAATTAGGCGTCTTTTGGATCGTTTGATTCATCTTTTCCATAGATTTACTCCTTTGCAGGAATTCTCATTGATAAAAGGACCGACAAAGCTGACCGATCATTGAATCACCCGGTGGATTAAAACCAAACGGGTCCTGGATTGAAGAAAAGGCCGGCACAGCTGCAATGCGCCCCGCACCGGCCTTTATCAAGCAATCGTTTCCGAAACAGCGCGGCTTAAAGCCCCAACGCCGCCTTGGCTTTATCCACGGAACTGGCCGCATTGGCCCCGTAAAGATCCGCGCCGATTTCCTTTGCATATTCCTCGGTGACAGGGGCGCCGCCTACCATGATCTTCACCTGATCACGGACGCCGGCTTCCTTCAGCGCATTGATGGTCTCGCCCATTTTTGGCATGGTCGTGGTCAGCAGCGCGGACATACCAAGAAGCTCGGGCTTATGTTCCTTAACAGCCTCGACAAAAACCTCGGGCTTGAGATCAATGCCGATGTTGACAACTTTGAAGCCAGCACCCTCAAACATCATTCCCACAAGGTTTTTCCCGATATCATGCAGATCGCCCTCAACAGTTCCGATAACCAGGGTGCCCGCCCGCTTGGTGCCAGTATCGGCCAATACCGGCCGCAAATGCTCCATGCCGGCGCTCATGGCTTTTGCTGAGCGCAAAACTTCGGGGATAAACATATCCCCCACTTTAAAGCGCTGGCCCACGACATCCATCCCGGCAATCAGGCCTTTATTCAGCACTTCCTCCGGATCCATGCCAGCGTCCAGGTATTCCTTTGTCATTTTGCCGACTTCCTCGACCTTCCCGGCAATCAACGCCTCTGCGATTTTCCCTAAATCTTCAGCCATGTGTTCTCCTCCTTTGTATTTGATTACAGCCTCTCTTTTCAGGTTCAGGAGACCATGCATGCCCCACCACACATGGTCTAAATCAGCTTTTGCTTAAGGCTTGCGGAAATGAAAAACGCCCCAGGCCAGGTATCCCTTTTTGCCGCCGTCCACCCAATGGCGCAGGCCTTTTTTCATATTGTCAATATATTCCCGACTGATTTTACCCTTAACCTCATCCTCCCGTTTTTCAAGCTCCTCGAGAATGCGGGCATAGCTTTTGGTCAAATGAGGCGTCAGATCTTCAAAACCAAGGACCTCAAAGCCGATCTTTTTTGCATACGCCTGGTAAAATCCCGGAGAGCCCAGACTGGTCAGATAAATCCGGTCGTAAATGGGCTGCAGGACATCTGGCGGACAGTCATCGGCCTGCATGGGATCGGTAAATATCATCTCCCCGCCGGACTTTAAAACACGCTTCGACTCATCTAAAACTTTTTCGCGGTTGTCGCTGTGCAGGATCGCATCCTGGGACCAGACGATATCAAAGGACTCATCCGGATACCCGATGCTGTCAAAACTGCCGTCAACCACCTCGATCATTCCATCCAGACCCTGTTCTTTGTTCATCTGGCGGCCGCGCTTGTTTTCGGCTTCACTCAGGTTTAACACAACCCCTTCCCAGCCGTAATTTTTGGCCAGATACCGGGCAGAGCCGGAGAAGCCGCCGCCCAAATCGACAAACCGGGCTTTCCTGCCCAGAAAAGCGGAGCGGGATGCCATATGATCTATAGTTCTACGACTGGCCTCAAAAACCGTATCATTATCCGACTCATAAACCCCCAAATGAAGATCCTCTCCACCCCAGATAGTATAGTAGAAAGCATCCGCATCTTCACTATCATAATAATCCTTGGTTACTTTTACAGTCTCTGAATATTGCTGATTGCTCATATATACCTCCTAATGTAATTCCGTTAAAATTAACTTCTTAATAAATCGATAGGTTCGAGAGAGGAACAGAAAAGGCCTTTAAGGTTTTTATCTATGCGATTTTACCTAAATATCGCCCTGTCTTATATCTAATTTTAGATTCATATTCTACTAGCTCCAACCATAATAATTTGAATATATTAATTTAAAATTTTTTATATGTCAACATCTTTTTCCGAAATCAAAATATATGCCGAAATATTCACAGGTTTGTAACGTTTAAAATATTCTTGACAAGCGCATTTAAATTGTATTAATTATTTCACGTCCATTATTCGTCAAGTTTAACGTTATCGTTAAACTTGACGAATAATTATTTTGGTTTAATTTCAAAAAGTTAGAAAAATCAAAAAAGCTTCCGAAGGTTTTTTTCTGGCAGAGAATAGATGCTATATAAAAACATCAGGCATGCGACTTGTAGCCTGGATCGCAAAGAAATCTCCCTTTTTAGGCGATGCCTGCCTGAGTTCTGCCATCCGACATCGGGTTAAATAAAAAACAGCGTTTGTATTTATTTCTGTTCCAAAAGGCGTATACTTTATATATATATCTAAACTGGGCAAAAGCAAAAAAACTTAGTCCTTAATCGTCAACCACAAGGCTGAATCATGGCAGACTTTCTTCCTTTTCGTGGAATTCGGTACAATATTGAGAAAATCGGGGATCTGGCCGATGTGACCACCCCGCCTTATGATGTCATCTCGGATGAAGAGCAGGATATGTATTACGAACGGCATCCCAACAACGTCATCCGTCTCGACAAGGGCAAGCCCTCTACAAATGACGACAGCCGGGATAATCCGTATACCCGGGCGGCAGAATACTTTAAAAACTGGTTTGCCGAGGGTATTCTGATAAAGGATGACACGGCCTGCTTTTATCTGACAACAATAGAGTTCAGCATTAATGAACGCAGCCTTACCCGCTACGGATTGATCGGCCGGACCCGGCTGGAACCTTTTGAAAACAATATCATCCTTCCCCATGAAGAAACCTATTCCAAAATCAAATCAGAACGTCTGGAACTTATGAAAGCCTGCCACGCTAATTTCAGCCACATCTTTTCGATATATACGGACCAGGACAAACTGATTCCGGGGCTGAAAAAGGCTGTAACCGGGATCCCCCCGGAAATAGAATTCACTGATGACGCAGGCCACCATCACAAAATGTGGCGTATTGATGACCCCGGGCTGCAGCAGACCATAAAGGCAGGCCTGAAAGAAAGGCGACTGTTTATTGCAGACGGGCATCACCGCTACGAGACAGCCCTTACTTACAGGGACTGGGTAGCACAGCAGGACCCGAATTTCGGGCCGGAACATCCGGCCAACTTTATCATGATGTATCTGTGCGCCATCGAAGACGAAGGGCTGGTCATCCTTCCCACCCATCGCCTCCTGACCCGTGTTTCCGAATCCGAACGAAATACATTTGTGCACAAGGCGGATCATTATTTTGAGATTCAGACCTTTTCTTTTGCTGCGGAGCAAATGGACCAGCAGCAGGCGCAAGCCAAAATGCTTGCCGCACTTGAGGCTGATCCTGACCGCCACAGAATCGGGGGATATATAAAAGGCTATCCGGAGTTTTATGTCTTTACGCTAAAGCCCGGAGTCATGAAACAAAAATTCGAGAATGAAATCCCTGAGCCCCTTCGGGAACTCGACGTAACCGTGCTGACGCGGATTATTCTGACCGAACTCCTTGAGTTTGATCAGGCGGACCTCGACAACGAAACCCTGATCAACTACACCAGCAGCGCCTACGAGGCAATCGAGGCGGTTGACAACGGTGATTACGACATGGCTTTTATTCTCAATCCTCCCTCCAACAAACAGGTGCGCGATATTGCCGAAGCCGGACACACGATGCCCCGCAAAACAACTTTTTATTATCCAAAGGTCATCACCGGCCAGGTCATGAACAGTTTAACCGAAGAATAAGGAGATTTCCGATTAAAGTTGTTCGCAGCACAGCAGAAGCAAGAGCCCATGCCGCAAATCTTTGCAGACAGAACCGCTCGATCGTTTTGGTACCTACCATGGGATTTTTCCATGAAGGTCATCTGGCATTGATGCGCAAAGGCCGGGAGCTTGCCGATGCTTTGATCGTGAGCCTGTTTGTCAATCCGACCCAGTTTGGCCCCGATGAGGACTTTGCCTCCTACCCCAGGGATACGGAGCGGGATCTTTTAATGGCCGAAAAAACCGGAGTCGATGCTGTGTTTATACCGGATGCCAGCGAAATGTATCCGGAAGGATTTCAAACCTATGTGGACCAGGAAGAACTGCCCCGTCATCTGTGCGGCCTGAGCCGTCCCGGGCATTTTCGGGGAGTTTTGACTGTGGTTGTCAAGCTGTTCAACATACTGCGACCGAATATGGCGGTTTTCGGCGAAAAGGATTTTCAACAGCTGGCCGTTATCCGGCAAATGGTCCGGGATTTAGATCTTAATATCCAAATCTATGGCGTCCCCACGGTGAGAGAAGCCGACGGACTGGCCATGAGTTCCAGAAACGCAAGGCTTTCGCCTGAGCAGCGCAAAACAGCGCTGAGTCTTTACCAATCGCTTCAAGAAGCAAAGCGTTGTTTATCAGAGGGGGAGACCCGGGCGGATCGATTGATTGATGCAGCTGCAAAGGTCATCCGGAAGCATCCGGAAACGGTCATCGACTATATAACCATTTGCGATCCGCAAACCCTGGCGGACCTTTTCGTGGTGGATCGACGGGCATTGATGGCTCTGGCCGTCACGATCGGAGACATCCGGTTAATCGATCATACCATGCTGGCGCCAGCGGACTGAACACCGCTTGCGCAGGCTGCATAATACCAAAGACAATATGATTACATGACATCCGATGGATTGTAATCAAATTTAAGTAAAGGAGATGCCTATGACTGGAAATCGTGTACTATTCACATCAGAATCCGTCACTGAAGGACATCCGGACAAAGTGGCCGATGCCATATCCGATTCGATCCTTGATGCCATTGTCGCTCAGGACAAGAAATGCCGGGTGGCCTGCGAAACCCTGGTCACCACGGGGCTTGCTTTCATTGCCGGAGAAATCACCACTGACTGCTACGTGGACTTCCCCCAAGTCATTCGGGAAACCATTCGGGACATCGGTTACAGTTCTTCGCGCATGGGGTTTGACTGGCAGACCTGCGGCGTTGTCACCAGCATTGACCAGCAGTCCCCGGATATTGCACAGGGGGTCAATGAAGGCCAGGGCCTCTACAAAGAACAGGGTGCGGGGGACCAGGGACTGATGTTCGGGTTCGCATCAGATGAAACCCCGGAACTCATGCCCATGCCGATCATGTATGCTCACAAACTCACCAAACGCCTGGCCCAGGTCAGAAAAAACGGCAGCGTCGATTTTCTGAGGCCGGACGGTAAATCCCAGGTGACCATCGAGTATGAAAACTGCATGCCTAAGCGGGTGGATACGGTGGTTGTCTCCACCCAGCACAAAGGCGATGTTACCTATGAAGAGGTAAGAGAAGCGGTCATCGAGGAAGTGATCAAAAAAATCATTCCCAAAGCAATGATCGACGGCGACACCCGCTATTTCATCAATCCCACCGGTCGGTTTGAGGTCGGCGGCCCCATGGGGGATTGCGGTGTCACGGGACGTAAAATTATTGTGGATACCTATGGGGGCCAGGGAAGCCACGGCGGCGGCTGCTTCTCCGGAAAGGATCCGACAAAGGTTGACCGCAGTGCCTCATATATGGCCCGACACGTAGCCAAAAACATTGTCGCAGCAGGCCTTGCCAAAAAATGCGAGGTCCAGGTCGCCTATGCGATCGGGGTTGCGGAGCCGGTTTCTGTTATGGTTGATTTCTTGAATACCGGCCTGATCCCTGAAGAAAAGGCAACCGATATTATCAATGAGGTCTTCGACTTAAGGCCCGGTGCCATTATTGAATATCTGGATTTGCTGCGGCCCATTTACAAAAAGACCTCCGCATACGGTCATTTTGGCCGAAATGACCCGGATTTTACCTGGGAAAAAACAAACAAAGCAGAAGAGATCAAAGCAAAAGCCGGAATATAGCCTATCAATCGGAAAAAGCGGAGTAAAATGGAACAAGCCGCCGGCAAAGCCCTGCCGGCGGCTTTTCAGTTTTGCCCCGGTTATTCTAACACCACAACAATCCGGCATTGCTTTAAAAATGCCAGATGCTCAACTGAATCGCGCAGGCGGGCGGCATCCGTATCGCTGATGACGATATCCGAGGCTCCGGGAGGACGGACCCGGATGGCCTTGACCGTCAGAGGATTGTTCCCGATCCGGGGGTTTTCTCCGACATTTTCAATGCCCCGGACATACTGGCACATTCCGGCTGCGACAGCATTTTCCCGGCTGGCATAAGCAGGCCCGTAGACTTCCTGGCCATCTTTATCCAGGATTTGAAAACAAAGGGCAGGCTCGACCGCCACCCCCCGGGCATCCACCACCAGGCCCGTATGATTGGAGAGTTCATCTGCACCCGTAGACAGCCTGCTGGATCCGATTTCTTTAAGCCGGGTAACCGCCTCCGGAAGAACCAGGGAGGAAAATTCGCCGGTCATGGGCAGTTCCAGTTTAATCTCCACGGACCCCGTAGACAAAAACGCGGTTTCGATAACCGCTGCCCTTTTTGCCAGATTCTCAAATTCAGCCAGCATCTCAACGTTTTTTCCCAGAACCTCTCCAACGGTTTGCTCAGGGGTCAGCTGGACCGATTTGCCCGCCCGCAATAGCCGTCGATAAGCCTCTTGACGAGCCTTCGCCAGAGCGTGGTAGGGACTGTGATGATTGCCTGCGGACAAACTCGGCGCACCCCGACCGATCGCCCGGATAGTATAGTCCGTCCAGTTAATCAGGACCTGATTTGCCGCTTTATCCCGACCAAAATCCGGAATGAAAAAAACCGCCTGAGCCGCAACGCCGATCGGCGACACGCAGGCGCCCATTAAAACCATTAAAACCACCGGTCTTAACTTTTTTTTCATGCCCTTTTCCTTTTATAGGGAATCCCCCCCCCGGCCTTGTATCCCCTTATCCCGTCGACCCCGAAAGTCTTCATCCAACCGTTTCCATCGAATCCGGAATTGATACGAGGGCAGTCTCTGCATAGCGGAATACGATTTCAAAAGCCCTTTCAATTTCCGGAGTCGGCGGAAGATTGGCCTGCAGCCGATCCATATAGCCCTTTTCCAGCATGACGGCCACTGAAGGAGAAAAATTTAAATCATAAACCCAGCTGGTCTGCAGCAGAAGAAAATCGTGCAAATTTTGAAGGTCCTGAATCCGGACGAGTCTGGCCTCGCATACGGCTTCGAGAGCCGCCCTGGAATAGCCTTCCGTATCCGGCAGCCCCAGGGATACACTCTCTGTCTCTGGCGCGTTCCGGTTCTCATAATATTCTCCAAACACCTTCCAGATGTCAAGTTTGTCCGCATCGCGCAGAAGCTTAAGGAAAAACCGCGCATGTTCAGACAAATGATCAGGTATGGAAAAGGCATTATGATAAGCAATCACCTCACAGACGACAGCCTCATCAGCTTCAGGCAGGCCGCTTAACATCGAATGAGAGCGAATCTCTTTGACACCCAACCTGGCGTGGTCTTCTGAATCGGCATCTCTGAATGTCTGATAAAGGGCATACTGTTTGAATCGCCCGATGTCGTGGAACAAGGCCATAATTTCCGCCAGGCGGGCCTCCTTTTCCGGGATCTGCAATTTGTTCGCCAACATGCGGGCGTTTCGGCAGACCCGCCGCGTATGATCCCGCTTCAGGAGAATTGCATGGTTGACCGCATCATCATTTGAGGAATAGCTTTCCACGTAATCAAAAAAACGTTTTTTCAACTGCTCCATCAACATTTCCGGGCGCTTTCTGTAAAATGCACGTCTCTATCATTTCCGCAAGTTCAGCAATCTGTGTAATAGCAAAGCGAGGGACGGGAAAATCAGCATCTGAATCGGCCACTACGGCAATCACGTTCTCAACCGTCAGACAGAGCGGACGATGCCCGTCGACCGATCGGTAAACCTCAATTTTTGGACATTCTGCGGCTTTAAATCCCTCTGCAATAACCACATCAACGTCCCCAAAATAAGGGCTCAGGGCATGAAGGTCAGCATTCTTGCTTTGATCAGGGGGCTTTCGCTTAATCATGGCAAGGGTTGCAGCCGAATCCATCAGGGTCGTATCTGCACCGGCTTCAAAATGGCGCCAGGAATCCTTGCCCATTTTATCAAAGGACGGTCGGTGATGGGCATGTTTGACAGTCCCGACGCGGTACCCGCGGCGCTTCAGTTCCGGCACAAGGGCCTCGATAAAGGTGGTCTTTCCAGAGTTTGAGTATCCGATAACGGCAATTAAACAATTCATTTCACCAATTCGTCCATTGCAATGGGTGAGTTAAAACAGCACCATAAGGCCGGGTTCAGGCGATTGTCAAGCTAAATAGAGCCTGAACGAAAACCGTCTTTTTTGCCAATAT
>JAGYOT010000509.1 GCA_018399455.1 Desulfobacterales bacterium | reverse complement strand
ATGGTGTAGTGGATCGGCTGATTTCGCCGGCGCGGGGCCAAAATGATGTGGTTGCCCTATATACTAAGCTTGTTTTGGCCTGGGGGAATAATGCCGCCATCGGCGTGGCTTGGGCGGTTGCTTCCTGGTTTAGCTATTTAATCTCTGAAAGCCTGGGCTTTATGCCGTTTTTAAGCTTTTTTGGTGAGACGCATACTGGCAAAAGTTCATTGATTCAATTCCTGCAGGCAATGCAGGGCTATGACGGTGAAGGTTTGCCCATGGTCCGGGCCAATACCTCAAAGGGCCGTATTCGCGAGCTTGCCCAAAGGTCAAGCATGTTCTGTGCGCTTTTAGAAGCAAACGAAGGGGAGAGCGCCCGGATGGATTTTGACAGTTTTTTGACGCTATACAATTTCGGTGATTTGCAAGTCAGGGCCAGGACCACAAATACCCTGGAAACCCAAACCATTCATTTCAAATCGGCGCTGGCCTTTGTACAAAATTATGAAGCGTTTACGTCTGTGGCGATGCGTGAGCGCGTCTTGTCTGTCCGATTTGATAATGAAACCTTATCGGCCAATAGCAAAGCCGTTTATGACGAATTAAAGGCCATTCCCCGGGGGGAGTGGGCAGCGGTCTTGCCGGCCGTGCTTCGCCACCGGCAAACCTTTGAAAGCAAGTGGCTGGATTATTTCAACCATGCCCGGCGGGAATTATCCGGGATGGGCAATGTAAGAATTGAAGAAAATCACGCCTTGGTTCTGGCCTTCCATCGGATCTTTATTGAAGTATTCGGCATTGAGTATGATTTAGCGCCCGCCATTCGCGAACTGACAAAATCCAAAATCCAAGAGGTTGAGGCCAAGCCTTCGGGCCTTGCGGATTTCTTTTTTGATGTCTGCTTTGAGCTTGTCCGCAATAAAGGCGATGAGGCTAAGCGCTGTGTTAATTGGCCGGGTCTTCAGGAAGAGGGGGCCAGTAACGAACCTCCGGCAGCGGGCCATCTCTGTTTTTCACTTAATGCCGTTATGGATCTTTACGGCCAGTTCCGGGCAACGGTCAAGGATCTTCAAGCCGCATTGCGGGCGCATCCCGCCTATATAGCAAGCAATAAAAACCATCGGTACGCCATAGAGCCGGACGGTTCCCGACCGACCAAGAAAAGCTGGTTCTTCGATCTGGCAAAGATCCCCAGGATTGATGAAGAAGCCGAAGAAGAGCCTCATAACGTTGAGCCCCGGCCGGCATTTGAATAATTATCAAACACAGGAGCTTAAGTCATGGAAAAAGAATGTGTAGGAAAAGAAGCTGAGCGCCATGAAACTTGTAAAAACTGCCAGCCGGGAGCGCTGCAGGAGCCGTGGGAGTATCAGCAATTCATTGATGAAGATAAAATACCTGTGGTCAAAACGTACCCCTATGCCCTTCAGCAGGCTTGTATGGATCGGTTTAAGTACCTGGCGTTTTTAGTGGCCGGCGCTGTGGTTGAATTTCAAACGGCTGAGCCCATAAATGAAAAATGGGTTCATTTGAAGCATTGCTGGTATACTGTCCCTGGCGATGAGGAACCAGCCAAGGCGGAACGGGGGATAGATGTGCAGATTGATAATATTGTTTTAGTCATGGTTTCCCCATAACATCCGCCCGCCCCCATGCCCCCGATTAATGGTGATCCGGCCGCCGGAAGGAGCGGGACTTAATATTAATAAATTCAATATGATAGTCTCGCTCTGTCTCTGTTCTGAATATAGCCCGCCTAAAGATATTTGTAAAAAGCTCTAATTCAACCTGTGGCCACTACCGCCGCCTTCTTTAATCAGTCGCAATAAAGGAGGGGTGAATAAAAATCAATTATCGGCGGCCGCCGGGTAATGGGTCCTCTGGAGAGTTTGAAAATGACAGGGGTCATATCACCGCAATTTTTTACCGTGAGGGGAAAATCAAAAATTATGGAAATATGGAAACCGGGCACAAAGGGCACAAAGGGCACAGGAAAGGGCACAACATAAATAATATATAAATATATAATATTATTATATATATTAATATTTAATATATACTTGTGCCCGGTGTGCCCGTTAAAAATTCCACGGGCTGAAAAAATGGGTTGATGTCATGTTTAATTTTGTTATTCTAAATTTGCCTACACTCAATAACAGAGAGGACCTCCGTTATGGTCAGTCTTGTTTTTAAAGAATTAAATGCGCCTTGGAAGCGGGTAGCAGCAATGCCCCGGCTCCG
>JAGYOT010000508.1 GCA_018399455.1 Desulfobacterales bacterium | reverse complement strand
CGAATCCTGCCGGGCGTACCATGCCTTTTTTTATTAATAAGTCTGCACCCCCCAAACCCGGCGGAAAGGAAGTTGCCGGCAGCGGTTAATCATGATTGCCAAAACCCCCGCGGTTCTGCTATGAAATATTTTTTTGACCATACGCTGATACGTTGCAAAGGAGATGTTAAATGACTATCAGTCAGGAATTGCTCGATATCCTGGTTTGTCCCAAATGCAAGGGGCCTCTTCGCCTGAATGAATCAGGAGACGGCTTGATTTGCGAAAACTGTCAACTGGTTTATGAGATCCGCGATGACATCCCGGTCATGCTGATCGATGAGGCCAAACCTCTGGAAGAAAAGAACAGCCCTTGAAAGGCGCGTCATGAGCCGGCTTCATCCGCCTCTGCCCGCCAAGCTCCTTATTGGCCTGTTTTCACGTCACTTCAGACTCTTCCAATCGATTTTTGAGCGGATGAAAGACCTGTTCGGCCCGATTGACCTCATCAGCCCATGGTTTGAATTCAACTGGACTCAATACTACGAGGCCGAAATGGGATCCGGCCTCTGGCGGCGAATGGCGGCATTCGGGCCGCTGATCAGCCAGAATCAACTGCCGGATATCAAACTCCAAACAAATGCGATTGAAACCGGGTTTACAGACGGACAAAACCGCCGGGTGAATATCGATCCCGGTTATTTACTGCCGGAACGATTTGTGCTGGCAACCGGTAAAAATTATACACACCGGATATATCTCGACAAAAACATTTATGCGGATTTGACGCTGATCTATCAGAAAGGCGGGTTCCAGACACTGCCCTGGACTTATCCGGATTATGCCCAGAAAAATATACAGGCGTTTTTGACCCGCGTTCGCAACAAATACCTGAGAGACTTAAAATCGGACGGATACCTATGATTCGAAGCATGACCGCTTATGCCGCAACGGAACTGACGATTAATCAAATCAGCGTTGGAATTGAAATCCGCGGCTACAACAGCCGTAACCTGGATATGGCCATAAAAATGCCGCCCGCCTATCAATTCCTGGAGGAAAAAATCCGCCCGGCCGTTACTGAACGCATAAGCCGGGGCCGTATTGAGATCCGTCTGAGCCTTCAGTGCGAGGCCGAAGCGTCTGAAACCTTTCAAATCAATGAGTCCATTGCCGATGGCTATTATGCAGTGCTTGAGCGCCTGAGGCAGCGATTCCGTATCACCGAAGAAATCCCGATCAGCCTGTTGACTTCCAAAAACGGGCTCATTGAACCAGCGCAGCCGGCGACTGAAACGGAAACGGTATGGGAGGCTGTTTCTGAAACACTTTCCCATGCCCTTGACATTTTCAATGAGATGAAAGTCGCTGAAGGCGAAAATACGGCGACGGATCTGAAAAATCGGCTGGCAGGGATCGCCGGATACCTCCGCGAGATTGAAGAGCGGGCTGCCGGCCTTTTGGCGCCTTATCAGCAACGGCTGAAAGAGCGCATCCAAGTTTTGACCAACGGCGTGGCGGACATCGACGAAGGCCGAATTGCCCAGGAAGCAGCGATACTTGCCGATAAAAGCGACATTTCAGAGGAAATCAACCGGGCCCAAAGCCATTTGGCCCAGTTCAGGCATCTGATGGAAGCTCCCGCGCCGGCCGGACGGCCGCTTAATTTCCTGCTTCAGGAATTCAACCGGGAATTCAATACGATGGGCAGCAAAGCCGGGAACGCTGAAATCTCCCATCTCATCGTCTCCGCTAAAACCGAACTGGAAAAAGTCAGGGAACAAGTACAGAATATTGAATAAGCCAGGAGTCTTCAAAAATGACCTACCATCTGCTCAGCATCGGTTTCGGCAGCAACGTCGTGGCCGATGAAGTCCTTGCTATCGTATCTCCCAATTCAGCCCCCATGCGTCGGTTGCGGGAAGAGGCCAGGGATGAAGGCCGGCTGCTTGATGCCACTTTCGGCCGCCGGACCCGATCTATTATTTTGATGAAAAACAACTACATAGTGCTCTCCGCTATCCAGTCAGAGACCATTGCGCAACGATATGCCGCACTCAATGATAAAGTTCATGACGGTAACGGGGATATGACGGGCCGCCTTGCAGCTCTGAACCAAAAGTCTCAAAACACTGGCAAATAGAAAACATCAGCACCATGATCGACCCTGCCCAGTCCCAAAAACCAGCTGCAAAACCGGAAGCCGGCAGCCTATTTATCGTCTCTGCGCCCTCCGGCGCGGGCAA
>JAGYOT010000507.1 GCA_018399455.1 Desulfobacterales bacterium | reverse complement strand
TTTAAATCAGACTTAAAAGATCTTTCTAAGCGTGTTCTTTGTTCTTTGTCTCATGACCGGCTCGCTCGGCGATGTCATGAAGGAGTCTGCGCAGGCGGCGCTCAGCTATATCCGGAGCAACGCGGATCAGCTTCAGATACCGGCGGATTTTTTCGACAACCAGGATGTGCACATCCATATACCGGCCGGGGCCATCCCGAAGGACGGACCCTCAGCCGGGCTGACCATAGGTGTTGCCCTGATTTCGCTGCTTTCCGGCCGCCCGGCCAGGCGTAATATTGCTTTTACCGGCGAGATTACGCTTTCCGGCCGGATTCTTCCCGTGGGCGGCATCAAGGAGAAACTCCTGGCAGCGCGCCGGGCCGGGATCAAAACCGTTGTGCTGCCGGCCAAAAATGATGCGGATGTCCGGTATATTCCGGAACAAATCACCCGGGATCTGAAAATCTTCAAAATCGATCAGTTCGAAGAGATCATGGATTCGGTGCTGGTCTAGCGGTTTTTTACGAAGCCATCTTGATGCATTCGTAAGAAGTCCAGGCCCGATCTAAGATCAGGGGGTGTCGCAAATCCAGAGCATGCAGCGTACAAATGACACATGAATCCGGAAATGAAGACCTGCCGCCATGCTTTCACGACGCAAGAATCCCGCCAGGGGATGTTGTGGGCCGCTGCCGGGTTTCTCAAAAGAAAATTGCCGGCGCTGTGTGTATATTCCTGAGCCCGCCGGATGCGGAAGCCGGGAGGCAGTTCATTTTTTTGCATGGCGGAGCCTTTACCAGCGGTCCCGTGATCTGCCACTGGGCCATGGTGGCCCGGGTGTGTGAAAAGAGCCGTATAACGGCCGTAATGGTGGATTATGGGCTGGTTCCGGAAAATCCATATCCGGCGGGGCTGAATGATGTTTTAAATGTTTATCAGTATCTGAGGCGGCGACTCGGGATGAAGGAGGTTTTCCTGATGGGGGATTCAGCGGGCGGGGGGCTGGCACTTTCAGCCGTGCTGGCACTGAAGGATCAACGGCGCCGGCTGCCCGAAAAGCTGGTGCTGCTTTCTCCATGGCTGGATTTGACTCTGGAAAACCCCGAAATCGAAACCGTCCGTGAATATGATCAGCTGCTCAGAAAGGACGGTCTAATCGAAATCGGCCGGCAGTATGCCAATGGCCGCGATCCTTCCCATTACCTGCTCTCGCCCGTTAACGGCGATCTCTCCGGAATGCCGCCCACGCTTCTTCTGATCGGCACTCATGACATTTTTCTCTGCGACTGCCGGCGATTCAGGGATAAGGCCCGGGCCTCAGGGGTTTTCTTAAACTACCAGGAATGGGAAGCCATGTTCCATGATTGGATGACCCAGACCCAGCTAATGCCCGAGGCCAACCGGGCGGTGGAGGAAATCGTTGACTTTTTGGCGGCTCCCTGATCCGGCTGCCGGATCAGGGGCGGGCGTTGTTTTTGCAAAGCCGTCAGGATTCAAATCCGATCCACGAGGTGATCTGATCGACCGGGTCCCGCTCGGTCTTTAACTGATTGGCCGGGAAATCCCAATCCGGATACCCCATGGCAATCCCGATAATCAGCCGCTTGCGTTTCGGGATGCCCGTAAGTTCCCGGATGATGTCCGGGTAGAAAACGCCCTGATCTTCAATGCAGGTTCCCAATCCCTTGGCGACCGCCGCCAGGCAGATACTCTGAACCACGATACCGATATCAAGCAGCGGTCCGGATTCCGTCAGTGCCGTGTCGGTCATGACGATAATGGCCACAGGCGCGTCAAAAAACCGAAAGCCCCGTTCTTGCCATTGCCTTCGTTTTTCCATGTCCTCGCGTGAAATCTCCATCAGGCCGAAAAGCGCTTTGCCCAAGGCCACCTGTCGTTCCCGGTAGATGCTGTCTTTCGGCCACAAGCCGGTTACATGATCCAGGGCGGGGGGCGCGCCGGAATTTACCTGCATGACATTGGCCTGACGGATCTGCTCGAGGACCGGACCGGTAATCACGGCAAATTCCCAGGGCTGAGAGTTGAGTGCACTGGGGGAACGGACAGCGGTTTTAAGGATTTCACGGATCAGGTTCTGCGGCACCGGGTCCGGTTTAAAGCCCCTGATGCTCGATCGATTGCGAATGGCTTCCATTACATCCATGGCTCGGCTCCTTGGAGAATTGATTGGTTTGCAAGCAGCGGGCAAAAACTGGGACAAACTTCCAGTAAGCGCCTTCCTAATATT
>JAGYOT010000506.1 GCA_018399455.1 Desulfobacterales bacterium | reverse complement strand
CGAAAAAGCGCCGGAAGCCCGGGTTCATTCCGTCCCCTGCCCGCTTCTCGTCCCCCTGGTCGAGGAAGGCTGGCTCAACAAACCCGAGACCCGGATGATTGTCAAAAAATACCTCCATCCCCTGAAAACCCGTCAGATTGATACCCTGATCCTGGGCTGCACCCATTACCCGCTTTTAAAACACGTTATCAGGCCCAAAATCGGGAAAAAGGTATCCATCATCGACTCCTCCATGGCGCTGGCCGGCGAGATAAAGGCCTTCTTGAACAGGCATCCGCAGATCGACCGGGAGCTTTCCCAAACCGGCGCGGCTCATTTTTACGTCTCAGATATTACCGCCCAGTTTGAAAAAACGGCCCGCTCTGTCATCAAACAGCCCATCAGGCTCAAACACGTTGGAATATAGCCCCTATCCCTGCATGGCAGCCCGGTAATTGGGTCCCACAATCAGCAGGTTGTTGGGAAGGTGGCTCTGAATCTTCTCCAGTGTTGATCCGAAAAGCACCTCCTTTACCACGCCGTGTCCATACGCTCCGGCCACCACCAAGGCATTATAGGGAACATCATAGATGTTGTCTATAAACTCGCCGGAGCTGTATACCTGCCAGGAACGAACGTATTTGTCCATCTCCGGGCCGAGGTTCTCTTTCTCTATCACTCCTTCATAATAATCGCGTTTTCGCCTGTCTTCCTGGGTAAACACATCCAGCGGGAAACCGGTCAGCCGCGCCAGCCGGAAGCCCAGCCGCAGCGCCTTGACCGCATTGGCAGACCCTCCGAAAAACACGGCAATGCTCTGCCAGGCTTCATAGACGGAACATCCGATCAGGACAGGGAACCGGGCGGCATGAATGATCCGCCGGACTCTGGGTCCGATGTAGCCCAGGCCGATCTTTGAGGAAAGATCACTCACACTCCGGGGACAGCACATGAAATCAAAATTCACGGGCAGATCAGGCAAAGTGGACGCGGTAAAATTTTTGGGCTCAAGAAATTTGGGCTCAGGCAGGCCCTGGTACTTCACAATTTCTGCCGCATGCGCCATGGCTGTTTCCGGGGCCCTAAGATAGGAGCTGTCCAGGTCCACCTGGACTACGTCGTTTTCAAAATACATCAAAAATTTCAAATGCCGGGGAATATAGATAACCGGCAGGATTCCCAGGTTTCTGCAGAAATATGCGGATTGCAGCAGGAGCTCGCGGCCGAGCGGCGTGTTTCTGAAAATATGCAGAAGCTGTAAGTCCATGGCGACTGCCTCCCCTTCTAATAGTAGGATTGCACCATCAGTTCGCTGCGGTACTTATCCAGAAGCGTTGCTTTGGAAATCATCCCGACAAACCGCTTATTGACAACTACCGGCAGGCTGAACATATTTTGGGCATCCATACGTTCCAGCACGTCGGTCAGATCATCATCCAGATCCACGGTCTCAACATTGGTGGTCATGATCTGTTCAAGAAAAACGGTTTCATACAGCAGCGGGTCAAAAAGATATTCCCGAATGTCGTCAAGATGAACCATTCCGAGGAAATTGCCGGTATTCTCATCCTCCACCGGGAAAAAATTGCGATGGGATTTCTTTACAATGCTGACGAAATCACCGAGCTTCATGTTCTTATACACGGCGATGCAGTCTTTTTCCACCAGTTCCCGCACGCTCAGATCGGCAAGAACCCGCTCGTCGGTGCGGGGACGAAGGTAATGGCCCTTTTCCACCAGTTCCTTCAGGTAAAAGGAGGCCGGTTCAAAGGCGCTGGTGAGGCTGGCCGAAACCGCCGAAACCAGAATCAGCGGCAGAATCACGCTGTAGCCGCCGGTGATCTCGACAATCAAAAATATACCGGTCAAAGGTGCCTGAAGAATTCCGCTGACCAGGCCGGCCATGCCTAAAAGGGCAAAGCAGCCCTCTTCCGCCCAGCCCACACCGGGCCCCAGCAGATCAATGAAACGGTGATAGACCAGCCCGGTAACACTGCCGATAACCAGACAGGGGGCAAAAATACCCCCGGAGCCGCCCCAGCCAAGCGTCAGGGAAGTCACCAGAATCTTTGCCAGCATTAATACGGTAACCAGAATCAGCCCCTCCCTGAAGCTTCCCTCTACCATATGCTGGATGACGTGATAGCCTTCGCCCAGAACTTCCGGCAAAACCAGTCCGATCAAACCCACCGCACAGCCCCCTAGAAAAGGGCGCATCCAAAAAGACAGGGACAATCTGCCGGCCACCCACTGGGAGATGGT
>JAGYOT010000505.1 GCA_018399455.1 Desulfobacterales bacterium | reverse complement strand
GCCTCTGCATTACATCCGGCCCCCGCTGGATACCGAGCACCTTGCCCTGCACCAGGATTTCGTCAAACCCATAGCGCATCGGTTCAAAATCAGGGTTTTCCGGCTTTAGCAGGATGTGGTCGGCACAGGCAAAAAAGCGCTTGACCGTCGCCTCCTCGCCGATCAGGACCACCACGATCTCGCCGTCTAAAGCATACTGCCGCGGCCGGCAAATGGCCAGGTCCCCATGAAGGATGCCGGCGTTGATCATGGAATCGCCCTTGACACGAAGGGCAAAGAGATGCTCTGCCTTGTAAAAATCCGCATCCACCACAATGCTCTCCTCCCACTCCTGCTGGGCATACATGGGAAGTCCTGCCGTAATGCGGCCGATCACCGGGACTTCCCGCCACCGCTGAACCCCCGCAGTGTGGCCGGTATTATTAAAAAGATGAATGGCGCGGCCATAGCGGCCTTCCCGCCTGAGCACGCCTTTTTCCTCCAGCCGTTTCAGGCTCTGGGCCACAGCAGTATGGCTGACGCCAAGGGCTTGGGCTGCCTGGCGCAGCGATGGAGCATCGCCGGATGCGGCAATCGCGGCCCGGAAATAATCCAGAAGCCGCCTTTGTTTGGGGGTAAGTGAGGATGCCATCATCTGTCTCCGTATTTTATTCGTCAGCCTGAAGGGGACAGATTTCAAGCCTGTCCCCGGCATTAATTTTTAAAATTAAGATACATGATAAAAATGTAAAGGTCAATGTAAAATTTTGGAAAGTAAAATGTAAAGAAGAGTTTCCCTGTCTCCGGCCCAAAGCCCTCTGGTTGATTCAGAGCCAGTTCTTGCGCTTGAACAAAACCATCATGCTCCCGCATAACGCCAGCACGACCAGCCAGAAGACCGGATACGCAAACCGCCATTCCAGCTCCGGCATATATTTGAAATTCATCCCGTAAATTCCCGCCAGAAACGTCATGGGAATAAACAGCGTGGCAATAATGGTTAAAACCTTCATCACCTGGTTCATTTTGTGGCTGACCCGGGAGAGATAGATGTCAAAGATCCCGGCCAGCAGATCCCGGTAGGTTTCCAGGGATTCCGCCACCTGGAGACTGTGATCATGAACATCCCTGAGATAAATCCCCACCCCTTCACTGACAAACTCCGACCCGGACTTTAACAGCCCATTGACGACATCGCGCAAAGACCACAGGATCTTTCGCAGATGAACCGTCTGATGCCGGCAATTTTGGATATCCGAAAGGAGTTCAGCGGTGGGCTCAGTAATCACCCGCTCCTGCAGGTCTTCAACAACCTCGCCCAGTTCCTCAAGCACGCCGTAATAATGATCTACCACCATATCGAGCAGCGCATACGCCAGATAATCAGCCCCCGAGTTACGGAGCCGCCCTTTGCTCTTACGGATTCGCTCCCTCAGCGGATCAAACAACTCCCCGGCCGTTTCCTGAAAGCAGATGACATAGCGGTTGCCGACAACCATACTGATCTGTTCCTCAGTTATCCCGCCTGCCGCGATAGTTGCCATTTTGGCCGCAATAAACAGATAGTCATCATGATCCTCCAGTTTCGGCCGCTGCTCGGTATTGACAATGTCCTCCTGGATCAGGGGATGCAATTGAAAGGCATCACCGATGGAACTGATGATCCGGGGATCATGGATCCCCGCCACGCTGATCCATGTGACGCTGTCGGTCTGCATGAAACGGCAGGCATCCTCAACAGCGGCGTCGGGAAGTTCCCTGATGCCCGTTTCATCATAATCCATAATGGAGATGTGGACCGGCGCTTCTTTGGGCTCGCCGATATAAACCAGGGAGCCCGGTGAAAGCCCGAGTTTATGGGAGGATCGACGGGAAAATACCATAATGATCACCTCGTTTATGAAAATTGATGGGGTTAATGCGCACACCCCAAGTATAGCCAAGAAACGCGGAGCCCAACAAGGAAAAAGGCGGGGCCCAACCATGACTTGACCTTGGCGCTGATTTTGCCTAAAATGTAGGCCATCATTAAAACAAAAAAAGCCGAAACGGCTGATTTTATCATCAGCGCCTGGCCTGCCATCGCGCCCTAAAACAGAAGTTTTATCCATGAACCGCAGACCGATTCGTTTAAAAGACGCCTATAAACAATCCACCGCCGATCAGGACAAACTCCTTTGCCCCGCTGATACCGTCCGGCAGGTCAGGGAAAAATTCAGGACCCTGGATATGGACATCCTTTCCGAAACCGTACGCATCGATAACGGCCGGC
>JAGYOT010000504.1 GCA_018399455.1 Desulfobacterales bacterium | reverse complement strand
AAAGCCTTGCTGAAGGTCCCCATCTGAATGATATCTGCAGCCTCGAGCCCAAAATGTTCAAGGCTGCCGCGGCCTGTATCCCCCATAACCCCGGTCCCATGGGCGTCGTCAACATAGAGCATTGCCCCGTACCTCCGGCACAGCGAATACAAATCCGGAATATTCGCTACATCTCCATCCATGCTGAACACAGCATCGGAGACCACAAGGGCCTTTGCCTTTCCCGGGTTCTGTTTCAAATATTTTTCCAGACAATCCAGATCATTATGCGGATACACGGAAAGGCCTGCGCCTGCAAGCCTGCAGCCGTCAACGATGCTGGCGTGATTGAGCGCATCGCTGAATATCCGGTCACCCCGACCCGGGAGGTTGCCTATCACCCCTGCATTGGCAAGATATCCGCTCGCAAAAACCAGCGCAGACTCGGTTTTTTTAAAATCAAAGATTTCCTTTTCTAGTTCAGAATAAAGAGCCGTGTGGCCTGCTATCAGAGGCGAGGCACCTGAGGCGGTGCCCCATTTTTCAAGGGCCTTAAACGCAGCTTTTTTCATGCGAAAATCATTTGCAAGCCCCAGGTAGTCATTGGAGGAAAAATGAAGATAGATGTTGCCGCCTATTCGGATCCGCGGCGACAAGGGCGACTCTACGGTCGAGAGACGCCGCAACAGCCCCTTCCCGGCTTTGAGCTTCAGAGCCCTCTCCAAATAGCCGGGCCAATCCGTTTCAGGCGCACTAAGGGGGTCCATTGTTATCCGAATTCCTGGTTTGTCCCTTTTCCTGGCTTGACATTCATGGCTTATCATGTAAGTTAACCAATTCAATATTACATGGTAAACAAATTGTCAACAGTTTAAACTATATTGGTTAACAATTAACTCAAATAAACTTCGAATGATGAATTCAAGCAAAGATAAAATCCTCCGGGCATTGAGAGAAAAAAGCTGGGTGTCCGGCCAGGAGCTGGCAGACATTGCCGGAATTTCCAGGACCGCCGTCTGGAAACATATCAAATCGTTTCAGAAGCAGGGATACCATATAAAATCTGTAACCGGCCGGGGTTATCTCTTGGAGGCGGCAACCGATGACCTGCTGCCGCAGGAGATCAGGGCCGGTCTTCAGACACGGATACTCGGCTCCAGGATAGAACATTTTCAAGAGCTTGATTCTACTCAGGAGATGGCCAGAAAACGGGCTCACGAAGGCGTCATTGAGGGCTATACGGTACTTGCTGAAAAACAAAGCCAGGGCCGGGGAAGGCTCAACAGAAAATGGGAATCCCTGCCGGGGAGTCTCGCCTTGTCTGTTGTTCTGAGACCAAGGATACCTCTTTTTAAAGCCTTTCAGATCCCTATCCTTTCCGGAGTGGCTCTTGCCAGATCAATAAGAGAAACAACCGGAATAAAGGCCGGGCTGAAATGGCCCAACGATATCCTTATCAACAGGAAAAAGGCGGGCGGTATCCTATCAGAGGTCTCTGCAGAAACCGAAAGGGTGGACTATGTCTCAATAGGGATAGGGTTGAACATCAACTGTCCCATTGAATCCATCCCCGCGGAAATCCGGGGGCGGACCACCTCCTTAAGCGCAGCCGCGGGTCTCAATATTTCAAGGGTGAAACTGGTTCAGAGGTTTCTTAAAGATCTGGAAAACCTCTACCTGATGTATCTGCATGAGGGTTTCCCGCCAATCAGAACAGGGTGGAAGGAGCTGGACACAACTCTGGGAAACACGGTGGAAGTCCAGTTTTCAGACAGACTCGAGGAAGGTAAAGCAGAAGACATTGACGAGCATGGCGCCTTGATCATACGCACGCAAAGCGGCGCAACGATTGCCGTAAGGGCCGGAGATGTCACCATAAAGTCGGTAACCGGAAACTAAGCCGCATGAGGTTAACCCCGCCGCCATTTGAGGGCGGGGGATGGCTTGAGCCTTTCCTCCCTTGTGATCGAGGTTAGCACTTTGCCCCATCCGGAATTATAGTTTTTTTGTAGCCGTTCTTTAAATGGTTCAGAGGGTGTTTGACCGGTATGATGAAGAACCCGCCCAAATCCTGTCAACTCAACAGAGAAGGAGATGTGTTATGGAAATTTCGGATTTAATTCCGGATTACGGTCTTGAGGAAATGGGCCTGCATCATCTTGGAAAAATCTGCTGGAATCTTTCCACTCCGGCCCTTTATGAACAGGCCATTCGCCGCTATGAAGGACAACTCGCCCATTTAGGCCCTCTCGTGGTCAGCCTCGGGCAGCACACAGGACGGGCAGCC
>JAGYOT010000503.1 GCA_018399455.1 Desulfobacterales bacterium | reverse complement strand
TTAGTGCCTGAACGAAAACCGTCTTTTTTGCCAATATCTGTGTCAGGCTCAAATTTTAATCCTCAAAATACTTCGGGTATGTCTGCGGTTAAAATTTTCGCCTTCCTTGATCTTAACAAAAAATCCTGGTTTTCGTTCGGGCACTAAATAGAAAAAACCGCCGGCAACGGCGGAGACTTTAGGTTTACGCAGGTTTTTCAGGGTTTGACTTCTGTCATTTTAGAATTTATATACCTTACAGAAAGTTAATACAGATCATAAACCTACCATCGCCTGGACGGTTATCATGGCCGCGAAAACTAAAATGGGGAGCCTGCGAAACATCCTGGTGCCCTTGGGGGTGTTGCTTATCGTCGGGATTATCGGATATAGCGGCTATCATTTTTATGAAACGGCTTGGCCGCAGTCTGATACAGCCGGATTTTCCGGCACTAGCGGATTACCGGAAAAATCCCTCGAAATCGTACAACCCGAGGTGAACTGGTGGGAAAGCCGCCGGGAGATTTACTATAATATCCCCGCCCGTGTCCTTGTTTATCTCCCCGATGCCCGCCAAGACGATATATCCCGGCTGATCAGCAACGCCTGGGGAATATTTGAATACATCGGCCGGGTTTTTAACCCTTTTGATCCGGACAGCGAAATAAGCGCCCTCAACAAAAACATACCAACTGAATGGACGCCTGTCAGCGATGATCTCTACCACGTGCTCCAAATCTCAAAAAAACTGTGGAAAGCAAGCGACGGCGCTTTTGATCCGACTTTCTGGCCGGTCAAACAGCTTTGGCAGCAGGCGGAAAAAACACAACAAATCCCTTCCGAACGGCTGATCAAAAAAACGCTTCAAAGGACCGGGCTGGAAAACGTGATCCTTCGTTCAGCTCCCGGCAAACAGATTCGCCTGACCGCTTCGGAGATTCAATTTGATTTTGGCGGCATTGCCAAAGGCTATGCCATAGACCGTGTAAGGCGGTTTTTGACAAACCAGGGCATCAGGGACGGTCTTGTGCAACTGGGAGGGGAAATCGTCGCCTTCGGGAAAAACCGTGACAGAGACTGGCGGATCGGGGTCCAGCACCCCCGCGATATGAACCGGGTCTGGGCGCTTTTGTCCAGCCGCAGCAGCATAAGGGTTTCAACCAGCGGCAACTACAGGCAGCCGCTGATGATCCAGGGACATGCATTTTATCATATTTTCAGCCCCGAGACCGGCAAGCCGGTCTCGGAAAAAATCCTGGGAGTAACCACCGCAAGCACTGTCTCATCTCATTCCAATGCATTGCTGGACGGGGCTGCAACCGCTATCGCCGTCCTGGGGGCGGCAAAAGGTAAAATACTTGCCGAAAAGCTGGGAATTGAGGCTCTGATTCTTTCACAAGGCCCTGACCGGCAGATCATCGAGACCATGACCCCCGGTTTAGCCGGATTATACAAAGCAGTAGAATAAAAGATGGGCCGACTGCACGGTGGAAAAAACCTTAAAACCGTCTGCCCCCATATCGTGAAGCAGCGGCCTGTTTTCTTATCAAGATCCCGGTAATACAGTAAAAAACGATCAGCGGAATGCGGAGGTGTTTGACAAATTAAGTTCCAATGAGAGCTCCGCTGGTGGCAGGCCCATGGCAAGACCCAAAAACTGGGGCAGATAGATTACAGCCCGGTGCAGATCTCTGCCGGCGGATCTGGAGATCTGAGTTTGGTATCCTTCCAGATTCATCTGGCACATGGGGCAGACCGTAACAATGACATCCGCGCCTTCTGCCCCGGTTAAAATCGCCGCGACCATTTCCCTGGCAATTTCCGGCCGGATATTCATCAGGGAAGCGCCGCAGCACTGGGCCCCCATACACCACTCGTGAAGATTGGCCCCTGTGGCAAGAATCAGGGGTTCCATGGACCTTGGCGTCTCCGGATCGTCAAACACGACATAGGGCCGCAGACACTGGCATCCGTAATAAAGCGCCACGGTATAGGCATCCATTCCGGTTTTGATATGGCGCGCCAGACCGGCGGCGCCGACATCCGTGGAAAGCACATCCAGGAGATGCCGAACCCGCTTTTTGCCCTTGAGCTCAAGCCCCTCGGGCTCAAGGGCGGCATTTACTTTTGCCAGAAGCGACGGATCTTTTGCGGTTTCCACCGAGGCCCGTTTCAAATTGAGATAACAGGCGCTGCAGGGGACCAGAATATCCGTGGCTTTCACATCCATGGCCTCGGCAAGGGCCAGGTTGCGGGCAGGAAGCGCAATGGACAAAAGCTCGCTTTGGGC
>JAGYOT010000502.1 GCA_018399455.1 Desulfobacterales bacterium | reverse complement strand
GAAGCCATCAGCTTTGTAAAATAAAATGTCAATCCCCAAAAAATGAATGACCAGGAGCATCCGTGAATCGTTTGCCAGGGCCACGCCCTTTCCTCGAAATTTTCTCATATATCTCCTCCGTATTGACGCTGCATCTGTATGGGGATGATATAATTGAGCAAGGCCGGGTTGGCTAACGAATAATTATGATAGCCGTATCACAATTATTGATACCTTGGCCGCATTCATTCAACAGCCTAATCTGTTGCGGTAAGCAATGATTCTGATTAAAATTGATTGAGTTGGGTCTTGTGCTGTTTTCACCTAAACTGAGCGTTTCAGCAAGTCAGCCTTTTTTTCAGGAGGATCGGGCGAATGATTTACAACTCGGATCTGGATATCCATCTGTTAAGAGCCCTTGTGGCAGTTGCCGACCTGAAAAGTTTTACCAAACAGTGGTAACCGAAAGTACTGTCTCACCGAATATGCAAATTATTTCAACGGATACAGGGCTGCCTGCTTTGCCGCAGGTTGATATCTCTCTGCATGTACAGCAGCAGCTTAGCATGGCCCGACCTCAGACTCAGAGACCGGACTCACAGTCCCCGGACTCACTCAGCGCCGCATGCAGCCCGGCAGCGGACGAGTCCAGAGCCGCCGCCGTGCATAAAGCCGGTTGGCAAACACGAATTTAGGAAGAAGGGGGAAATTATGCCAACAGAAACAATTAGTGATGCATTGATGAACCAATTGGATGCAAAGGTCGCCGAATACCTGACGATCTCCGGAAATTGTGCTCAAACCAGCTTTCTGACACTCCAGGAAGTTTTCAACTTAGAAGGTGGAGCCATCCTGAAAGCACTTACCCCATTCCCGGGGATCGGCTTGCGCGGCGAGACCTGCGGTGCGGTCACCGGATCGCTTATGGTGCTTGGACTGGTATATGGGCGCGATCGGGAGGAGCTTGGGGATTGGTCAGCTTTTACGGCATCCCTTGGGCCGGCGAGGCGCTTTTGCCGGGCCTTTGAAAACGCATATGGCAGCACGAGGTGTGGCGATATTCTGGCGGTGCAGTTCGGGAAGCGTTTCAATCTGGCTGATCCTTCCGAATCAATGGAATGGTACAACTGCGGTGCAATGGAAAAGTGTGCCGAAGTAATTCGAACTGCAGTTCGGATTACAGGGGGAATCGTCGAGTCAAAAAATAAGTAGGGTTGCAACAAATCATCATTTAAGAGACATAGCCAAGCTCTTGCGACCGCCAGCGAATCGATGCGGCTGAAATGCATCGGTATGCCGGCAAGACGACGCGCGGCAGTGATTTGAGCAAATATCTAGAAGGGATTTTATGGAACACATTTATTGCTGCACCGGCCATTAATTGAAAATTCCAAATATCGTTGAAAGTCAGGGAGTCCATCTGTTTGATGAGAAGTGTGTTTTTCTCTGTTCCGGAAGCGAAGCCATAGAGATATCGAGACAGATATCAAAGCATCTTACCGGTAAAAAGGTATCCATGACACTTCACGACTCCTATCTTGGCTCATATGCTTCTGTCACCGACAGAAGCAGAGACTGGTATGTCTTTAACTGGGAGCGGTGTAAGACATGCAGAAAAAATAATACCTGCGATCCGTTCTGTGATGCATTGCAGAACATACCGAAAAATATATCGGACTTTGTGTTTGAACCGGGAAGTTCCTCTCAAAATTAACATCAAAGAAGTAAGCCAACGAACATTTTGCCCAACCTGATTCATGGCAAAAATCACCCCTCCCCGGCAAACAAATCGTCCGGCAGGCAATAGGGTTTTGACAAACGCCCGGATGGCATTGATGAAAATTTAAAGATTGCTATATTGTTTATAGAATTGCCGGATAAATGGCTTCTCTTATGAACAAAGGCAATGACGCCAAGGAGGGAAAATAAAGGATGTCAGGGTGACCCTGGTCAGCAAAAATTTATCATCAAGCCGCAATGATCGCGGGTATCTGAGTTTTCGCTTGAAGGCCGCGGATGGCAAGGCGCCGGTATTAACAATGGAGTGGGTGGTGATCATGCTGACCCGGGCCGGAGCAAAAAAATAAAAAGACAAGGTTTTCCTTTTTTGCTTGATCTCGATTGAAAATATTTTTAAAAGATAGATAATTTACCGACAGTAAACGAAATATTTGTTTACTGCCGCCCTGAGGAACTCAATCCGTTTTGGCTTCGGTGTCTTATGCTGTCTTTTGACAAACCCTTAACGCCATCCGCGCTGGTGCCTGAGTATCAGAATTTAATTGAGCGCATTTA
>JAGYOT010000501.1 GCA_018399455.1 Desulfobacterales bacterium | reverse complement strand
GTCACATTGGAGGGTGTATGTGGTTCATGAATGGTTCCGCCCCCCCCCTGCATCAAAATCATGGATATCAAATGTCCGGGAAGCGGGGAAAGCCAAAACAATCGCTTTTCCAATCTGGAACACCTCCAGGCCCATGATCAGATTAAATTTGTCCTGACCGACAGGTCGGATTATGAATATGCAAAAACACTGCTGTTTAAACGAGTCCTGCCGACACCGCCCGTCCCGATACTTTTTTCTCCTGCTTCGGGGCTGATGAATCCTCGAATGCTGGCCGAATGGATCCTCGCCGATCATCTCCCTGTAAGGCTTCAGCTTCAACTGCACAAGCTCATCTGGCCGGATCTGGAACGCGGGGTCTGATACGGGGTCAGGCCTTGATTTTTTGATTATTCACAAAATCAAGGCCTGACCCCGTGTCGGTGGTTTGACATTGGGGCTGCTGATCGCTATCATGGCTCCGTCTAACTGATCAACACCAAGGGAAAGCGGTATGAAACCTCCAATATATAGTATCGGCTTGATATTTTTACTGATCCTCCTGCTCTTCGGCGTTTCTGCAGCCAAGATTTACCAGTATCAGGATACAGACGGCAACTGGCATTTTACCGATACCCCCTCGGAAGACAGCGCCGCCCGGGTTAAAACCTTCAGGCAAGGCACATCCCGGCCGGCTGGCCGGCAGAACCTCAAGGATCTGTTATACAAGCATTACCGTCCGTCCAACGCGATTAAGGCCGCCGCTATTGCAACAGTAACCATAAAATCCAGCATCGGCTTAGGCTCCGGCTTCTTTGTCAGTTCGAACGGCCATATACTGACCAACCGCCATGTACTCCGCGGCGACGAGAAACGGTTCCAGGCCACCGAGCGGGCGATCGGTGACATGGACAGACGGATTGAAACGCTGGAAAGGCATTTTCAGGACAAAAAACAGCGTCTGGACAGTTTTCGGGAACACCTGGATGCCTATAAAAAAAACATTGAAGAAATGGCCGACAGTCCTGCTAAAAAAAGAGAAATGCGACGCTACACCATTGAGCGCGAACGATACGAAGCCTGTAAGGCCGGTTTTCAAACTGAAAAGGCCGCTTACGAGTCGCGCAGGAACGACTATGAAGACAGAAAGATGGCCTATCGGTTTAAAACAACCACAGCCGCGCTGTCGCGCAACTTCACGGTAATCTTAAAGAATGGCGACGAGTTAAACGCTTATCTGCTTGACATCAGCCAGGCTCATGACTTGGCCCTTCTCAAGATCGACGGCTGCCGGACCCCCCATGTTTCTTTTGCAGACCCCGATCAGGGCTGCCATGGCGAGCAGGTGTATGCCATAGGCAGCCCGGCAGGCCTCCACGATTCGGTCAGCAAAGGAATCTTTTCCGGGTTTGAATCGAAAAAAGAATGGAAGTGCCGAAATGGCAGAAGAAACCCGAAAGGCAGTAGTCCTTGTCAGCGGCGGCCTGGATTCCACAACGGCCCTGGCGATAGCACGGGATCAAGGCTTTGAATGCTATACCCTGAGCTTTGATTACGGCCAGCGCCATCGCTTTGAACTCAGGGCCGCTGCAGAAGTGGCTGAAAAATATGGAAGCCGGGACCACCGGGTCCTCAGTTTGGGTATTTCGGACATCGGTGGCTCCGCCCTGACCACGGATATGGCCGTCCCCAAAAAGCGGTCCGATGCGGAAATCGCATCCGGCATTCCTGTCACTTATGTTCCGGCCAGAAATACAATCTTTCTCTCCTATGCCCTGGCATGGACAGAGGTCCTAGGGGCATGGGATATCTTTATCGGTGTTAACGCTGTTGACTACAGCGGCTACCCGGACTGCCGTCCGGAATACATCCGGGCTTTTGAGCAGTTGGCCAACCTTGCCACCAAGGCTGCGGTTGAAGGCAAGGGCAAGGTCCGAATTCAGGCGCCCCTTCTTTACCTGAAAAAATCCGAAATCATCCGGCGTGGGACTGCGCTTGGCGTAGATTATGCGATAACCCACAGTTGCTACGATCCCTCCCCCGAGGGTCTTGCCTGCGGCGCCTGCGACAGCTGTCGTCTGCGCAAGAAAGGCTTTTTGGAGGCCGGTATTCAGGATCCCACCCGATACCTTGGCAAGTGAAGGCAGCAGAGCCATCAACCCATGAAAATTGCGCTCCTTCATTATCATTTCAATCCCGGCGGCGTCACCACTGTCATTCGCCACCAACTTGAAGTCCTTCCAGAACAGGCGGAGGTGCTGTTATTGGCCGGTGTACCTCCGCCGGAGCCGGTTAACTGCCAAACCGCTGT
>JAGYOT010000500.1 GCA_018399455.1 Desulfobacterales bacterium | reverse complement strand
AGAAAAGTCAATATTCGTCATCAAAAAGTCAATAATTGCTATGGTAATCGTTGACCTATTGTATTATAATCTATATGAGTAATAATACACATTGTAAGGTCGTTTGTTGACGGCAGCGTGCTTTCCCATTCGGATACTGAGGCCAGGTCTGATCCGAATGCCCTGGGCTATAACACAGAACTGGAGGGGGCAGGGCTTGGAATGTATTCAACAGGCCCTTATTCCGGCGAATGGCTTCTCAATCGCACCCAGATGGATCATCGTCCACCGTGGTTCCATCAATGGCGAAGCGGATGGAGCATGTAGGCTGATTTTGTTTACGAACAAGCAGATCATTCCATAGCAAAAATTCACAGGAATTTGTGGGCGATTTCGGCCTGATATAAATATCTCTTACCATTTTTTTATAGGTAAAAAAAATGAATGTTCCTGAAAAAATGACCGGGGCGGTGCTGCCCGGCGACAGTACAGTGGAGTTTAATGAATATGTGGTACCCGAACCGGGAGAGCGACAGGTTCTGGTGCAGGTGAAGGCCTCTTCCATATGTGGGAGCGATATCCGTGCGATTTATCGCCAGCACCTGGGAGAAGGGCCCGAGGCCTATCAGGGCGTCATTGCAGGCCATGAGCCATGTGGACGTATCGTAAAAACAGGGCCCGGCTGCCGCGAGCGCAAAACCGGCGATCGCGTAACCGTCTATCATATCTCCGGCTGCGGTTGCTGTCCGGATTGTATGCACGGCTACCAGATAAGCTGCCGGTCAAAACATCGGGCCGCCTATGGATGGCAGCGCGACGGCGGGCATGCGCCTTTCCTGCTTGCCGAAGAACAGGACTGCATTCCGCTTCCGGACAACCTCTCCTTCGTCGACGGCGCTTTTATGGCCTGCGGATACGGAACGGCCTGGGAATGCCTTACCCGGATGAATTTAAGCGGCCCCGACCGGCTGCTCATCACGGGTTTAGGGCCCGTGGGGCTGGCCGCGGCACAGATCGGCCGGGCCGTCGGCGCCTGCGAAATTATAGGTGTAGAGATCAATGAAAAGCGTCTGGCCCTCGCGGAAAAACTTGAATACACGAAAGGCATCCCCCTGATCGATCATGTCATTGTTTCGGACGATTCGGCCTCCCATACCATCCAGGAGATGACAGAAGGACTCGGCTGTGAGGTCAGCATTGACTGTTCGGGGGCAGCACCTGCGCGGCTGCTGGCGCTTCAGAATACACGTCAGTGGGGACGCTGCGGGTTTGTGGGCGAGGGCGGAGCTGTGGAATTTGATGTCTCGCCTTTCCTCATCCACAAACAGATCACGCTGTTTGGTTCCTGGGTCACATCGCGTCGCCACATCGTCGATCTGGCGGAATTTTTATCCCGGAAAAATGTGCGGCCGGAGCTTACCTGCGGGCCGCAGTTACCTCTGGAAGAGGCCGAAAAGGCTTACAATCTGGCCGATGAAGGCGAAACAGGAAAAGTTTGTATCGTATTTTAGGAAACAATTTATGACATCGCAGAGAGCAATGAAATCACAAAACAATCCAGAAAAAACACGACGTATTGATCCGGCTCTGATACCTTGTAAAAAACTCGCTTCCGGCGATGAAATCCCCTGCATAGGACTGGGCACTTTCGGTTCAGACCATGTTCCGGATGAGCGGATTGCAGAAATCGTGATGCAGGCCGCCGATATGGGATACAGACATTTCGATTGTGCGGCCATCTACGGCAATGAAAACCTGATAGGTGGATCGTTCCAGAAAATAATCAAAGGCGGCATCCCGCGGGAAGAGTTATGGGTAACTTCCAAATTATGGAATGACAGCCACGGCCGGGGCCGCGTCATCCCCGCTTGCAAAAAATCACTCCATGATCTCCGGTTGGACTATCTTGACCTGTACCTTGTTCATTGGCCATTCCCCAATCATCATCCGCCGGGCTGTGACGTGGAGGAGCGTGCTCCCGACGCCCGGCCGTATATCCATGAAGAATACATGGAAACGTGGGCTGAGATGGAGAAGCTTGTGGAGAAAGGGCTTGTGCGAAATATCGGCACATCCAACATGACGGTACCCAAGCTGGAATTACTGCTTCGCGATGCGAACATCCGTCCTGTTTGCAACGAGATGGAACTGCATCCGCATTTTCAGCAGCCTGAGCTGTTTGAATATGTCCGGGAAAGCGGTATAGCGCCGATAGGCTTCTGTCCGATCGGTTCGCCCCAGCGCCCTGAACGTGATCGCATGCCCGATGATACGGCGCCCATAAAGGACCCTGTTATTCGCGACATGGCGAAGAACCGGGGAATA
>JAGYOT010000050.1 GCA_018399455.1 Desulfobacterales bacterium | reverse complement strand
GGCGGCAGAAAAGGTCTGCGGCTGTCTCCCGGATAGGCTGCTATGCTGTCATAGATCCAGGTTTCGGGATGGGGTGCGCTAACTTTTCGAAAAAGCCGGATTTGCCCCGATTTTCCCGGATAGGCAAACCGCTGGGTGTAGTCGGGAAAGACCCGGGGGCAGTTGGCCACCGCCATCTCATATAAAGCTCGCCGGGCTCCCTGGGGCAGGATAACGGCATCGGCCCGGGACATGAGGAGGCGGTCGGATTGATCCGGCAGCCTCCCGGCGCACAGGCAATTCTTGTCGCCCACAAAACAGGGGTGATAGGAAAGGATCATCAGTAGCCCAAACGCCTCATGGCCCGGGCGTCACGACTCCAGTTTTTCTCCACCCGGATAAACAGTTTGAGGTAAACCCTGATTCCCATCATCCGCTCCATCTCAAGCCGGGCAGCCTTTCCGATCTCCCTTAGCATACCGCCGTTTTTGCCGATGATGATCCTTTTCTGGGAGCCGCGTTCCACATGGATCTTGGCATATATCCGAACCTGGTTGCGCCGGCTATCCTCCTCTGTCAGCTCAATAGAGACTGCAGTGGCAAAAGGTATCTCCGCTTCGGTCAGATAAAACACCTTTTCCCGGATGATTTCCGACAGGATGAACTCTTCTGAAACATCGGTTATCATGTCCGGCGGATAATAGGGCGGCCCCTCGGAGAGGCCTGCTTCCAGCGCATTCATCAAATCCGGGACCTGTGCGCCGGTTTTTGCCGATACCGGATAAATGGAATTAAATGGATAGCTCCCGGCCCATTGATCGATAAGCGGCAGAAGCGCCTGTTTTTTTAGCCGGTCGATTTTGTTGAGCGCCAAAATGACCGGTCTCTCGCGTTTTTTCTTCAGCCGCGCCAGTATCATTTTTTCGGATCGGGAGTTAGGTCTTGCCGCATCAATGACGAGCAGAATCAAATCAACATCATCAATGGCCGATAAGGCGATATCCACCATTTTTTGGTTGAAGGTTTTCTGGGTCAGGTGAATCCCCGGTGTATCCAGGAATATCAACTGGGCCGATGGCCGGTGGACGATGCCGGCAATACGGTTTCTCGTGGTCTGGGGCTTTTCGGAAGTAATCGAAATCTTTTGACCGATCATGGCGTTGAGCAGTGTCGATTTTCCCACGTTCGGGGCTCCGGCAATGCCGATAAAGCCGGATTTAAAAGTCCCGGTTCGGTTTCCGGAATTGGATCTGTCTTTCGTATCGGGCATGTCGGGCATATCGCGTTACTCCGGTTTCAGCAAATGGTCAATGGCCGCCCAAACATCGGCAAGGCCCTGCCGGGTTTTGGCGGAAAACAGGATCAGGTTATCGGCTGGTATGCCCAAATCCCCGGAAATGGCTTTCATCTGATTAATCCGGCGGTTTTTGCTCAGTTTATCCGCCTTGGTTAGCACCAGGATAACCGGTATGGCGGCTTCCAGCAGCCAGTTGATCAGGTTGCTTTCCTCGTTTTTCGGCCGCCTCCGGATGTCGATAATGAGGACCACGCCTCTGAGGGTTCGGCGGGTTGATAAAAATTTTTCCACCATGGGCCCCCACGTGCTTTTAATCCGGGCGGGGACCTTGGCATATCCATATCCCGGAAGATCCACAAAGACCGCCTCTGCGTTGATATCAAAAAAATTGAGCAGCTGAGTGCGCCCCGGCGTTGAGCTGGTTTTGACCAGGTGCCTCCGGTTGACCAGGGTGTTGATCAAAGAGGATTTGCCTACATTGGAGCGGCCGGCAAAGGCAATCTCAGGATGTTCCGCCGCCGGATACTGATCCGGCCGGACGGCGCTTTTGATAAACGTTGCGGATTTGACGTGCATAACACAACTGGCGGCGGGGCGTTGATCCGGAAGCCCCAAGGGGACCTGCAAGGGACTTGATATCACCGTCGCCGCGTCTAAATCACTTTGTTGAGTGGGTATTCAATAATGCCTTCAGCCCCGTTTTTTAATAACTCCGGAATCAGATCCCGGACTTTATCGGTTCGGATCACGGTTTCTACAGAGAACCAGTCCTTGTTATAAAGCGAGGCGACTGTAGGGGCATTAAGGCTGGGCAACAGAGAGACGATTGCTTCGACCTGCCCCTGAGGGACATTCATTTTGATGCCTACCAGCTTTTCCGCAATCAGGGCACTTTTGAGCAGCATGACAATCTGCTCTATTTTTTGCTGTTTTTCCGGGTCACGCCAGGCCTGGTGGTTGGCAATAAACTGGGTGTTGGTTTGCATCAATTCATGGATGACTCTCAGGCCATGGGCTTTTATCGTGCTTTCGGTTTCCGTGATTTCGACAATGGCATCGGCCAGCCCGGAAACCACTTTGGCCTCAGTAGCGCCCCAGGAAAATTCAACCTTGGCATCAATGCCCTTCTCCGCGAAGTAGCGTTTGGTGTAGCCCAGTAGTTCGGTGGAAACCGTTTTGCCGCTCAAATCCTCAAGCCTTTTTATGGAAGAATCATAAGCAACCGCTACCACCCAGCGGGCAGGCCGGGCACTGACCTTGGAATAGACTAAATCGGCGACAACATGGACATCGGACTGGTTCTCCGCAATCCAGTCCAGGCCTGTCAGTCCGGCATCCAGGACCCCGTTTTCCACGTTAATCGACATCTCCTGGGCCCGGCAGAGGGAACAGGTGATGTCCGGATCATTTATTTCAGGAAAATAACTGCGGCCATTGACGTTGATCTTCCAGCCGGATTGTTTGAAAAGGTCAATGGTTGAGTTTTGAAGGCTGCCTTTAGGAATCCCTAATTTTAACGGAGTCTTCATTTTTTGTAAACCTCGTCCGGATCAAATATGCGGGTTTCTGTGGTCTCAAGGGCGCCATCCACAACCTTCCGAAAAAAGCAGCTTTTGTAACCCAGATGGCATGCGGCCCCGCCCCGCTGTTCAACTTTGAGGAGAACCGTATCATTGTCACAGTCGATCCGGATTTCCCTGACGAGTTGAACATTTCCGGAGCTTTCTCCTTTAACCCAGAGTTTGTCGCGGGAACGGCTGTAATAGGTGGCTTTGCCGGTCTCCAGGGTCGCCTCCCATGCAGCCTGGTTCATAAAGGCGAGCATCAGCACGTCCCCGGATTCGTTGTCCTGGACAATAGCCGGCGCCAGGCCCCCCATTTTTGAAAAGTCAAGTGTTACCATACAAGCTCCTTTGGCGCATTTTGATTCAAAAATTAATCTATCTATGTTAACAACAATTTAGCAAATGTCAATTTTTTTGATTCCCCGGAACTTGTGAATTCCCTTGGACGCAACCGGAAGGGACATTTGTCCCCCACGTTCGGCGGCAACCGCTTCCCTGTCAGTCTTTCTTTGCTGCCCCGCCGGATTAGCGCGACCTTGCTTCATTTCTTGACAAGCCGTTGAGGGCTCATTATATTACCGTTAATTTAATCAAAGCCTCATAGTCAGGACAGCAAATGAGGCTGTATCTTTTGGCGGATTAAGGGCGGCCGATCTTATTAATTTTGGAAAGGATCTTTAAATGGCTGGTAATATTGTAGAAATAAGTGACAGTACATTCGGCAGTGAGGTGTTGCAGGCAGACAAACCGGTTTTGGTGGATTTTTGGGCGCCGTGGTGTGGACCATGCAAAGCCATTGGACCGGTGATGGAGGAACTCAGCAAGGATTATGATGGAAAGGTTAAGTTTGCAAAGTGCAACGTGGATGATAATCCGGTGACACCCGGCAATTATGGTATTCGTGCCATACCGACCTTGATACTTTTCAAAGATGGTCAGCAGGTGGATCAGATTGTTGGAATGGCGGATAAGTCCAAACTGGAAGCAACCATCAAAAAAGGTCTCTGATGCAGAACTCAACATATGATCTTGTTGTGATCGGCGCCGGCCCTGCCGGCCTGACGGCGGGAATTTATGCGGCACGAGCTAGACTGGATGTTTTATTGCTGGAAAAAGCTGCCCCCGGGGGTCAGATCCTGGTAACCGACTGGATTGAAAATTATCCGGGTTTTCCTGAGGGGTTGAGCGGCGCGGATCTGATTATGAAAATGACCGATCAGCTGAAGGGCTTTGGTGTTTCCATAGAGACCAATGAGGTTCGTTCAGTTGATTTGGAAGGTTCTGAAAAAGAGCTTCAACTAAGCGACCGCACAATAAGGGCCAAAACCGTTGTCATTGCCTCCGGCGCGGCGCCTAAACAACTGGGTATACCGGGTGAGGACCTGTATTTTGGAAAAGGCGTATCCACCTGCGCCACCTGCGACGCGCCGTTTTTTAAAAACAGCGTTGTAGCCGCCGTGGGCGGCGGCAATACGGCGGTGCAGGAAAGCCTTTTTTTAACCCGTTTCGTGGAAAAGGTTTACCTGGTGCATCGCCGGCGCGAGTTAAGGGCTGACAAACTCCTTCAGGAGCGTGCCTTTGCAAACGATAAGGTCCAAATCCTCTGGAATTCCAACGTTACGGGGATTAAAGGCACCGATACAGGGGTTTCAGCGGTTACGATTGAGAATGTGGTTACCGGAAAGGTGGTTGATCTTCCGGTTGAGGGCTGTTTTATATGGGTGGGAACAACGCCTAACACCAATTTTTTGAAGGACCATGTAAAGCTTGATGAACAGGGTTTTATTGAAGTCGACCATCGAATGGAGACCTCTGTGCCCGGTGTTTTTGCAGCAGGGGACGTACGGGCCACGCCGTTGCGGCAGGTCGCCACGGCTGTCGGGGACGGCGCAATCGCGGCTTCAATGGCGGCAGATTATATTGAACGCAGGCCTTGAAAATAAGCGGCTTTTGCATTCAATTGGGTAAAACAGTGACGGAAAAGTAATCCATGAAAAAAACGTTTGCATGTCTTTTGCTTATTTTGGTGGCGGGGTTCGGGTGCAGTTCTTTATTTGCTCCGGAAGAGGAAAAAACGGCATCTCAGCTTGCAGCGCAGGCGAGGGAGGCGTTTGCGGATGAAGATTATCAAAAAGCCATTGAGGCTTACCGCAAGTTAAAGAACTGGTACCCGTTTAGTCGTTACAGCAAAGAGGCGGAACTCAGGATTGGGGATGCCCATTACCGGTTGGAGGAATATGAGCAGGCGATTTCCGTTTATGAACAGTTCGAACGGCTCCATCCCAGTGACCCGAAAATTGCATATGTGGTCTATCACACCGGCCGCTGTTATTTTGACAGAATGAAGGGGGTTGACAGGGATCAGACCTATACCGAAAAAGCCCTGCAGGTATTCAGGCAGTTGAGGCGCAGATTTCCGGAGAGCGAGTATGCCCGGAAATCGAAACCGCATATACGGCAATGTTTAAAAACTCTGGCCGGCCACGATTTTTATGTCGGGGAATTCTATTATAAGCAGGATTATTTTAAGGCGGCATTGGCGCGGTTTGAAGATGTCATCAACAAATATCCGGCCGATTTTGATGAGCTGCATGAAAAGGCTTGGTCTTATATCGAGCGCTGCCGGGAGAAACTGCGGGCGCAGGCCTCCGTCGATTCCTCTAGCTAAGAACCCGAAGTCCGGGTATACACGCATTCTATGCTGTTTCGGAAAAAAACCTTTACAAGCCCGCAATCATGTTATAGATAAATTTATTTTATTCCAAATATGACTATCTAGAGCCTGGAGAACCTGGAAATGTCCAAAGTATGCGATATATGCGGAAAACGTCCTTTGGTGGGCAATAACGTGAGCCATGCCCACAATGTGAATAAACGGCGGTTTAACCCGAACCTTCAGCGTGTTCGAACCATTCGCAACGGCCGGATACAGAAGCTTAATGTCTGCACCCGCTGTATCCGGTCCGGCCTTATTGAGAAACCCCCCAAATAAAGGGCTTTTACAATCGTCGTATTTCCTGGATGGCATTGACCTTTTTGAGTTTGGAGATCACCGTGTCCAGATGAGAACGGTTGGCGATTGAAATGGTGAAGGAGGCCGTGACCGTCTTATTTGGCAGGCTTTCGAGCTGGACATCAACAATGTTGGCGTCGGCCTGGCTTATCACCGACGTGATCTCGGCCAGAAGACCGATACGGTCTTTTGCCCGAAACTTGAGCTTGACCGGAAAAGTGCCGGCAGTGTCTTTTTTCCACTCAACATTGATCTCCCGTTCCGGGCTCAATTTCATTGCATTGATGCAGCCTTTGCGATGAATTGTCACGCCTGAGCCCTGGGTAATATAGCCAATAATCGGATCTCCGGGCACCGGTTGGCAGCACTGCGCGAAGCGGATCAGGATATCATCCATGCCGTCCACAACGACGCCCTGTTCCTCATGCTTTTTTTTGTCCCTGCGGCGGCCAATAAACCGATTAATCAGGTTCTCTTCTTTTCTTGGTCTCTGATCCTCTGTAAGCCGACGGATAATCTGCAGCGGCGTGATTTTCCCGTACCCCACGTTGGCAATGAGATCATCCACGGTTTTGAAGTTGAAATCCGCTGCGATTGATTGCATTTCAGCCCGGTTCAATGCCTCATGGAAATTGAGCCGGTGTTTGCGAAATGCTTTTTCACAAATTTCCCGGCCAAGGCTGATGCTGCGCTCCTTTTCCTGCCGTTTTATCCACTGCCGGATGCGCGAGCGGGTTTTTCCGGTTTTAACAAAATTGAGCCAGTCCTTACTGGGTTGATGGCCCTTGGTGGTGATGATTTCAACAATATCTCCGGTTTTTAACTCATACTGCAGCGGCATCAGGCGGCCGTTGATTTTGGCCCCGGTGCACTGGTGGCCGACTTCGGTGTGGATCATGTAAGCAAAATCCACCGGGGTGGATCCCCTGGGCAGGTCTTTGACCTCGCCCTGAGGGGTAAACACATAAACCTCTGAGGGAAAGAGATCGATCCGGACGTTTTCAAGAAATTCCTCCGGATCGCCGTAATTGTCCTGGTGATTCTCAACCAGGTTCTGGATCCATTCAAAACTGCTGAGGATTTCCTTGTCGGCGACTTTTCCTTCCTTGTAGCTCCAATGGGCGGCAATGCCGGAATTGGCGACTTTATCCATTTCCTCTGTGCGGATTTGAACCTCCATACGTTCCCCGTATGGACCGATGACAGTTGTATGCAGTGCCTTATAGCCGTTTGGTTTGGGAAAACCGATATAGTCCTTGAATTTAGTCGGGACGGGCCGCCAGTGGGCATGGATAATGCCAAGGGCTTCATAGCATTGGGGAATGGTTTTGAGGATGATACGGAAGGCGATGATATCGTAGACCTCTTCAAAGCTTAAATCCTGGGAGAGCATTTTCTGGTAAATACTGTAGAACTGTTTGTGCCGGCCGGAAACCTTCGCCGGCAGCCCTGCTTCCTGCATTTTTTCGCCGAGGATTTGTTTTACAGTCTCTACATAGTGCTCGCGTTCTTCCTGGCCTTTGCGAACAAGATGCTCAATGCGCTCGTATTCCTCCGGCTGGGTATAATAAAACGAGATTTCCTCGAGTTCGCGTTTCATCCAGAAGATGCCCAGGCGGGATGCAATGGGAGCGTAAATGTCCAGGGTTTCCTGGGCGATATCCCGTTTTTTCGCCTCGGATTTGTGGAAATGAAGGGTGCGGGTGTTATGGAGCCGGTCCGCCAGCTTGATCATGATGACGCGGAGATCATCGGCCATGGCAAGGATCATCCGGCGTAAATTTTCGGCCTGACGGGCCCGGGCGGTATCCAGGGAAAGCTTGCTGATCTTGGTGACACCGGCAATGATTTTGGCGGCTTCCATGCCGAAGCGTTCCTGGATGTCTTCTATTGTGGTGTGAGTGTCTTCCACGACGTCATGGAGCAGGCCGCAGGCAATGCTCGTGGTGTCCAGATGCATGTCCGCCAGAATATTGGCGACCTCCAGGGGATGGGAAAGATACGGCTCCCCGCTTAGGCGCACCTGGCCTTCGTGCACTTTGGCCGAATAAACGTAGGCCTGGTTGACGATATCCAGCTCCGCCTCAGGATAATAGTCACTGATTTTCTCCAGTATGTCACCGATTCGGATCATAGATAACTAATAGGCCCTGGCAAAGACCACGCGTTTACGGCTCTTCCTTCCGCATTCAATGCATTTGCCGGATTCCGCCTCGCCTTCAAACGGTATACAGCGAATGGAGACGTTGAGTCTTTCCTTGATTTTTTCTTCGCAGGCGCTCTCCCCGCACCAATGCGCCATCGCGAAACCACCGTGAATCTCCGGATTCTCGTTGTTCTGCGGCGTAAAGAAGGCTTCAAAGGCAGCCGGCTCGTCAATTTTTCGGGTATTTGCTTCACGGTAGGCCAGAGCCCGATCAAAATAGGCCTGCTGCATTTCATCCAGGATATCCCCGATGGTATTCACAAATTCATCCTTTTGGATCGCTGTTTTGTCACGGGGATTCTTGTCCCTGCGGCCCACAAAAACAGAGCCCTTTTCGATATCTTTGATCCCGATCTCCACCCTTAAAGGAATCCCCTTTTTTATCCAGTCCCAATTCCGGGCACCGGTGTTTCGGGTATCAATCTCAACGGTGATCGGTCGTTGATGATAGAGTCGGGCCCGGAGGCGTTCGGCCAGTTGGTTGGTGTATTCCATGACTTGCTGCCGGTCTTTATCTGCTCGGGTGATCGGTAGAAGAACCACATGGGCCGATGCAATACGCGGAGGCATCACCATTCCGTTGTCATCGCCGTGGGTCATGATCAGTCCCCCGATCAACCGGGTTGAGGTGCCCCAGGATGTGGTCCACACATATTCCTCGGTTTCCTGGGGGGATTGGAAGGTGATGTCGGATGCTTTTGCGAAATTCTGGCCCAGGAAGTGGGATGTCCCGGCCTGGAGGGCCTTCCTGTCCTGCATCATGGCTTCAATGCAGGTGGTGGTCTCAGCGCCAGGAAATTTTTCGGCCAGTGTTTTCTCGCCCGTGATAACCGGCATGGCCATATATTCTTCCACCATTTTTTTATACACGTTTAACATCATATGGGTCCGTTCAATGGCTTCCTGCCGGCTGGCATGGGCCGTGTGGCCCTCCTGCCAGAGGAACTCGCTCGTTCTCAGGAAAATCCGGGTCCGCATTTCCCACCGCACGACATTGGCCCACTGGTTGATCAGAACCGGAAGGTCACGGTAGCTTTTGATCCACTTGGAGAAGGAATCGCCGATAATGGTTTCAGAGGTCGGACGGACAATGAGCGGCTCATTTAGTTTGCCGGCCGGTACAAGGGCCCCGGATTCACCCTTTTCTAGCTTGTGGTGGGTGACCACCGCGCATTCCTTGGCAAAGCCCTCCACATGCTCCGCCTCCTTCTGCAGAAACGACAGCGG
>JAGYOT010000005.1 GCA_018399455.1 Desulfobacterales bacterium | reverse complement strand
ACGCCTCAGCCTGATGATGGATTGACAAACCGGACAGCGGACTTTTACTTCCTTATCCTCCGGAATTTTTTCATCCGCCACCACAAAAGTTTTTTTACAGCCCTGACAGGTTACCTTCATAACACGTTCCTGAATCCGTCGCGGTTGAATAAACGGCTGCAACTGCAGCGACTTTAACCATTCTGTTTAATTTTTTACTTTAACATAAAATTGTTAAATTGCAAGCAGATGGCGAGTCGGCCGGAACCGGCGATGTCCATTGGGACTCGGGCTTTGGGGCGTTAATCCCGACACTCATATCGTATTGTCTAAATCGTATCGAGTATGATAAATAAAATATTTTCTTAAAAACCGACAGTAAGGAGCTATAAATGGATGAGAATGGATACCGGCTGTGGCTTTGGGAAAAATCAGCGGAGCGCTGTACAAAAAATCTGGAAAAACACGGTTTTTACGCCCATTATGTCAAAACCCGGGAGGAAGCCCGGGATGCAGTCCTTAAGAAAGTGATGGACTATGAAACTTTCGGTTTTGGCGGCAGTGAAACCACCCGCGTGCTGGGGCTGGTATCTGAGCTTTCCAATCGTGGCAAGACAATTTACGATCACTGGGTCAAAAACCATGACATGGAATCGGATATCGGGATCCGAAAGCAGCAGATGCAGGCAGACTGTTTTTTTACCAGTGCCAATGCGATTTCTGAAACCGGAGAGGTGGTTAATGTGGACGGCGTTGGCAACCGTACCAATGCCATGTGTTTCGGTCCGAAAAAGGTAGTGATTGTCGCGGGAATGAACAAGGTAAGACCAACGCTTGAGTCCGCCCTGGCACGAATCAGGGAAGTGGCAGGACCCATGCGGGCCAGGAGCCTGGGGATGTCTACCCCATGCGCGGAAACAGGTTATTGCAGCGACTGTAATACGCCTCAGCGCATATGCCGTATCACCCTAATTCTGCATCGCTGTCCCATGCTGACGGATATTTCAGTGTTTTTGGTCGGCGAGGAGCTGGGCTTCTAAGCCGGCCTGGTCTGTATCCCCGGTTTTCCCCTGACAATGCCGAATATGCTGGAATATTTATTTTTTTCAGGCGAATTCACCAATTGGAGGAGATTCCCATGCACGTTTTCGGCCCCAACGAACTGCTCGCCGATGTTTTAAATACCGGGAGATGCGTCGGCTGTGGCGCATGTGTCAATCTTTGTCCCTATTTTAAAACCTACAAGGGCAGGACTGCCATGCTTTTCGATTGCAACAGAGCAACCGGCCGCTGCTATGCCTTCTGTCCCAAAACCGAAGTCGACCTGGACGAGTTGTCACAGATATGCCGGGATACGCCATATCCCGAAGATCCGCTGGGATTTTACCAGGAGATTATCATGGCCCGGGCGGGTGCCCGGGTTGGCGAGGGTGAATTCCAGGACGGCGGTACCGTATCTGCTCTGATGATGTATGCACTCGATTCGAGCATGATCGATGCGGGGATTCTGACCGGACGTGAGGGGCTGATCCCTCTTCCGGGTCTGGCCACCCGGGCGGATGAGGTAAAATCTTTTTCTGCTTCAAAGTATACGGCCGCTCCGACTCTTGCAGCGCTAAACGATAGCGTCAACCGGGGCTTTCAGAAAGTAGGAGTTGTGGGGACCCCATGTCAGTTGACAGCGGTGGCCCAGATGCGGGGAAATTCGATGAAGGAAGAAGGATTTGCCGATCCGGTGGCGCTGAGCATCGGGCTCTTCTGCACCTGGGCATTGGATACCCGGGGACTGCTTGCCTTTATTGGCAAACTGGCCCCGGGTGAGACGATCCGGAAAATGAGAGTTCCGCCGCCGCCAGCGGGAGTTTTGATCGTTGAAACAGAGACTCAGCAGCTAAAGCTCCCCCTGGACGAGATCCGGGCTTTGGTGCCGGCAGGCTGCAGGCTTTGTCCGGACATGACGGCTGAATGGGGGGATCTGTCCGTGGGGGCGATGGAAGATGAAACAGGATGGAATACGCTGATTATCAGAAGCGAGCCTGGCTTCAGGCTTGTCCGGAAAGCCGTTGCCGCCGGATTTCTGGAAACCGCGCAATATCCGGAGGAAAGCCGGAGGCATCTGTCTGAAGCGGCCGGCCTGAAAAAGCGGCGCGCCTTGGAGGAACTGGGGGTCTGCGGACTCTTGAACACGGCCCCTGAGGAGGGCCGGGCGGCGCTTCGGCTCAACCGGACAGTCATTGAAAAACTGATGAATTCGGCGAAGGAGGGGGCATGAAACGGATTATTGAGGGAGTTCCGGGCGAACGGCAGCTGCTTATGGGAAACGCGGCTATTGCACGCGGGGCCCTGGAGGCCGGGGTGAGCGTGGCCGCCGGCTACCCGGGCACGCCTTCTTCCGAAATTATAGAGAACCTGGCATCCGTGGCAGACGAGCGGCAGATGTATTTGGAATGGTCCGCCAACGAAAAAGTGGCTATGGAGGATATTGCGTAACCATCGGTGAAACCTTCGGCGCTTCCCAGCGGGGCGGCTCGGTCATGAGCCATTTGCGGATATCCACGGGCGGGAGCTGGTCGCCGCAGATCCCCAAGGGCCGGGCCCACGTGGTGATCTCTCTTGAACCTACTGAGGCGCTGCGGGTCCTGGCGGACTATGGCAATCCCAGGGTAAAAACCCTCTGCAACATGCGCCCGGTTCACTCCATTGCGGTGATTTCGGGTAAAGCGGCCTATCCGGCGGCAGAAGAGCTTAAGGATTGGATACGGGCGTTTTCGGCGGAGGCTTGGTTCGTGGATGCCACGGAACAGGCCATGGCTATGGGGAATGCGATTTTTGCCAACATCATGATGATCGGCGCATTGAGCGCCGCCCGCCTTCTGCCGGTGGATGAGGAAGCTTTTGAAGCCGTGCTGGCTCAGATTCTGGGCCCGGACAAGGTTGCTGTCAATCGCAGGGCCTTTGATAAAGGCGCTGACATGCTGCGCCTGGCGGGTTAGCGGAAAGGAAGGATACAATTGACCTTGAATTCGAAAGCGTATCATTTTGAAACCGGCATATACCGGCCGCCAAGCGAGGGTGGCAGCAATTCGCTGCTGCTTCGGTTTACCCGCAACTGCCCCTGGAACCGCTGCCGCTTTTGCGCAATGTATAAGACGGAAAAATTTAAAATCAGACCGCTCAGCGAAATCAAAGGCGATATTGATGCCATGGCTGCTATCCGGGATGAACTGCTGACGCTGTCTTCGGCGGACCGATGGGATTACGGCATCAGCCGTGATGCGGCTGTTAAATTTCTGGGTGAGCATCCGGAGTTAAATTCCCATCCGGGTTTTGCCATGCTGTTTAACTGGCTGATTTCAGGGGCCCGGACCGCTTTTCTCCAGGATGCCAACAGCATTATTATGAAAACCGAAGACCTGATTGAAGGCCTTGAGTATCTGAGGAGCCGTTTCCCCACAATCGAGCGAGTCACTACTTACGCCCGCTCCAGAACCCTCGCACAGAAAAAGCCTGAAGAGTTAAATGCCATCCGGGAGGCAGGGCTGGATCGCCTGCACGTGGGCCTTGAATCCGGTGATGACGCTGTTTTGAAATATGTCAAAAAGGGGGTAACGGCCGATGGACATATCAAGGGAGGGCGAAAGGCGCTGGAGGCCGGTTTTCAGTTATCCGAGTACTGGATGCCGGGCTTGGGGGGGAAGGCCTTTTCTGAGACCCATGCCCGGGAAACCGCACGGGTGCTCAATGCCATCAATCCGCACTACATTCGCTCGCGCCCCTTTCGTCCGCTTCCGGGAACCCCGATGTACGAAGAATATCAGAAGGGTGATCTGGTTTTTTTGACTCCGCAGGAGCAGCTTCAGGAGCTTCATATTACCATGGAGGCCCTGGATGTCACCGGTCGGGTCTGTTTTGATCATGCCGGCAATTACTGGAGAACTTCCCGGGGGCATCTGGTTCTCAGCCATGATTATGAAGGCTACCGGTTTCCGGAAGAAAAGGCGAAAGTGCTGGCCCTCATCAAGGAAGGCTTGCAGGCGGACAATCGGATGCCGGATTTTCATGAGTTTTAAATGCCGCTTCAGATGATGCTCCAGCCGCCATCCACAACAATTGTCTGGCCGGTAATAAAGGCTATTTTTTTAGCGCCTCCCGATCCCTCTCTTCCAAAATGATATGCACCGCCATACGGGCCGTCTCGCCGACAACGCTCGAGCACTTCTCGGGCAGTTTCGCTTTTAATGCGGCTTCCATTTCTTTGGGATCGTATAGGTTGAAAAACTTTCCCGCCAGCCGGGTTTGCAGATCCGTGCAGCGGCAGGTGCCGTATTTTTCGACAAATGCATCGTGCAGTTTTTTGGCCAGGATGCAGGCTTTTAATTGCTTTTTGATGTCGCCGAACTGATCGCTGGGCCTTCCGAAGAAATAGCCGATGGCCAATACTCCGCCGGAGAGGGCGCCGCAATGCCCGTTGCCGCTTAGCCCCACCCCGTCGGAGAACCCGGTGGCCGCCCGAAAAACCCCTTCGTCCTCCGCATCCAGGGCCTCGAAGATTCCGGCCAGGCAGCATTGAGCGCAACCGCCGCTTTCAAGTTCATGCTTTTTCCCCCTCTCAAAAGCCTTTTGCAGTATGTCGGCTCTTTTTGTTTCCATGACAGTTGGTCCTTCCCTGTTGATGAATGAACAATATATTGATTTTCATGCACAGTATATTGTTTGAAATCGTTTTTGTCAGGTTTGGTTATTTTTATAACTATTTGAATATAATTATAAAAATATTGATGGCATTTTTTTTGCTAGATCTAACTAGAGGAACACGGAGAAACACAGCAATCAAATTCATAACGATTGTATATCGTTTTCTACACCGGCGACTTCTTAAAGTAAACAAACTTCTGTCGCTCCAGCATTCAGAATAAAACATGTTTTCTGCAAACTCGAATTAAATGGAAAAGAGCGCGGCTCATCCATCCCGGATATATCTATTTTTTTTAACGCATGAGCCGTCCACAGCGATCATATCCAAGGCGATATCGTACTTCCTTATTTTGTGACACAGCAAATGGCGCTGGGGGGAAAAAACAAAACTTAACAAAAAAAGGGGAGAGCAATGAGCAAAACGCAATGGTGGATGCCGGGCAGAACTTCATACGGTAAGAGTCAGGAATCAAAAACGGTTCGTAACCAATTCGGCAGGCAGAAATACCCGGCCCTGATCCTGCTGCTGTTTTTATTCGGGCTTGTTTTCGATGGCGCTCAGGCTTGGGCGTTTAACACCCAATTGGGCCCAAATACAAGCCTGGATGTGGATACGACATTTATTTACAGCGCCTCGATGAGAATGAAGGATGCAAGCGAGAGAAATCTTGGAATTAACGAGGATGACGGCAACAGATCGTTCGATCAGTGGGATCTCGTTTCAAATCGCTTATTGCTCAGAACAGAAGTGGATTTGCACCGGGATAATATTGGTATGTTTGCCAGGGGCAGGGCGTTTTATGATGATGTTTATCATCATTCCAATGAACACGATTCGCCCGGCACCCATAACAACGGCCCCCTGGTGGGCGGAGAGCTTTCCGATCACGATGAGTTCACCGACGCGGTTGAGGATCAGCACGGCCAGGACCTGGAACTGCTGGATCTCTATGCCTATGGAAGGTTCGATCTGGCGAACCGGCCGCTTTCAATCCGTTTCGGCCAGCAGGTTGTTTCCTGGGGGGAGAGTCTGTTTACCCTGGGGGGGATTTCTTCTGCCCAAAGCTATGCGGATGCAACCATGCTCAATTCCCCCGGAGCAGAGCTCCAGGACATTTTTCTGCCATCCCATCAGATTTCAGGAAGGTATGATATTTTCGAAAACCTGTCGCTTGCGGCGTATTGCCAGTGGGAATGGGACGCGCATGTTTCGGATGCCGCCGGATCCTATTTCAGTACAATGGATTATGCCGATGAAGGCGGATATCGTTTGCTGGCTGCACCAGGGCTCCCGATTAGCGCGGATCGGCTGGCGGACAATGATCCCTCGGATACGGGCCAGTATGGCGTTAGTTTAATTTATAATGCCGATTGGTTAAACGCCACCGAATTCGGTCTCTATTATCTGAATTATCATGAAAAATTTCCTTTGGTGCGGACTGTGCCAGGCGGCGGAACATTAACGCGGGATTGGGGAGATCCAATGCTGAACTTTTTCGACAGCCTTGGATACTATCTCGATTATCAGGAGGACATAGATTTATACGGCGCCAGTTTCAGTACCCAGGTCGGCGCCACCAATATTTCCGGGGAAGTCAGTTACCGGAAAGATTACTTGGTTCAGGTCGTTGATCCCACATCTTTCCTGGGCTTCTCCTATGACGAGTTTGATGTGGTTCAGGCGCTTGTTTCGGCGATTCATATTTTCGGCCCCGTATCATTCATCGATAATGTGACCCTGATGTTCGAAGCGGGCTTCAACGATGTGGTAGACGAGGAAAATCTATATAATGATGACTTCGCCTGGGGTTCCAGCACCAACCTGAAGTTTAGCTTCTATAATGTTCTGCCCTCTGTGGATATGGATATTCCGCTTAATTTCAAACACCGCCCAAACGGATATTCGTCCTTGCCCGGCACGTTCTATGAAGACCGGGATGAAGTTTCCATCGGTGCCCAGTTTCTCTATCGGCAAGTATACGAGTTCGGCTTAAAGTACGTTGATTTTTTGGGGAATCCGGATGAAGATCCGAAATCGGACAGGGATTATCTCGCCTTTACTTTCAGCTATACCTTTTAATTGGTAAAAGCGATTTCAACGATTCAAAAATTGCGGGAGAAAAAAATGCTAATGAAAAAAATTATTTATTCAAGTGTGCTGGTTGTCTTTATGCTGATGTCCCCTTTGAATGTGATAGCCAAGGTTTCACCGGAAGAAGCGGAGAAGCTTAAAACCACATTAACGCCCTTTGGAGCCGAGCGCGCCGGAAACGAAGACGGCTCCATCCCTTCATGGGACGGGGGGCTCACCGGGCCGCCGGAAGGCGTTGTCCATAAGCCTGGCGAACGACACATCAACCCGTTTGCTGATGAGGAAAAGAGTTTTTCCATAACGGCTGAGAATGTGGATGAATACGAGGGGAATATACCCAGGGGACAAAAAGAACTCCTGCTTGCCTATCCGGAGACCTATCGCCTTGATGTCTATCCGACGCACAGAACGCATGCGGCCCCGGATTGGGTCTATGAAAATACATTCAAGAATGCCACCCGTTCAATTACCTCTGACGGGGGAATCAGCGTGAAGAAAGCCTACGGCGGCATCCCCTTTCCAATTCCCAAAACCGCCGAGCAGGTCATATGGAATCACCTGATGCGGTGGCAGGGGCAAGCCAAGCGCTATTCATTCAGTACGTTATATGTCAGGGGCGATGATATTATTCTTGGATCGGGGGTGGAAAACTGGGAAAAGTTTCCCTACTACCTGGAGGATCAGTCGCTTGAGACATTTGATTCGCAGGATTACTGGTATGTGCTGCTTGCATACAATGCGCCGCCAAGGATGAAAGGCGAGCTTATTCTTGTTCAGGATCCTATCAACAGGGCCACCAATCCGAGGCGATCCTGGCAGTATCTGGTGGGTCAGCGCCGGGTGCGTCGGGCTCCGTCAATTAATTATGACACGCCTCTTTCCTCTCTCAGCGGTATCCATACATGGGATGATGTATACATGTTCAATGGGGGGATAGACCGTTACAACTGGAAGATTGTAGGGAAAAAAGAGATGTATATTCCTTACAATTGCTACAAAGTTGAAACGGCTATGGAAACAAAGGAGATTTTTTATCCGGGCCATGTCAATCCGGATTACCTGAGATGGGAGCGCCATCGTATCTGGCAGGTGGAGGCGACGCTGAAAGAAGGAAGCCGGCATATCTATGCCAAGCGCGTGTTTTATATCGATGAAGACAGCTGGGTGGTGATGGCCGTCGACTGTTATGACGCTCAGGGGAATTTGTGGCGGACCCATTTAACGCCTTTAATCAACGCCTACCAGGTACCGGTCACCATGCAGCTGTTTTCGTATCATTATGATTTCAGACTCGGGCATTACGGTGTTAATGCCTGCCAAGTGGGCGTTCCCTATTGGCGGCGATATCCTGAGCCAGAACCGGATTCATTCTTCAGCCCGGATTCACTTCGTAAAAGGGGCCTGAGGTAGGGGGTTCTGTAAAAATCTTTGTCGCCTGAAAGCGAATTCATGGACCCTGGGGAAATCCTTCTTGTAAGGGGTGCTTGGCCTGTAAGTAAGGAACAAGCACCCCTGAAGCAAGGAGGATTGTTCTTCAGCTGATATCTATGCCAAATTCACTCTGTCTATCGAATCTGGAGAAAACATGTTTAGGGCGTATGGGCAAAAAAAATTCTGTTTTTTAACAATTGTGTTTTTCGTCAATGCTGTTTTCCTTGGTCTGTTATTCCCGTTTCCCATTTATGCCGATGAAGAGTTATCTCAGAATAGGTGGGAAGCTCAAAATGATCTGCTTATTATTCCGGCAGCCCCCTATGACGAAGGAGAATCCCCTTTGCTGCTGGATATCACCCGTGCAGGGGGTCGTCTCGTGGCGGTCGGGGAACAGGGAATCATCATTTATTCGGATGACCAGGGTCAAACCTGGCAGCAGGGGGATGTGCCGGTCAGGCTTACACTGACGGCCGTCTGTTTCCCGGCTCCACGGCATGGCTGGGCGGTAGGTCATGACGGCGTTGTTCTTCATACGGAAAACGGCGGTGAGACCTGGGGGGAGCAGCTGAACGCATTCACAATCAACGAATTTAATCTGGCCTATGCACGGAGGCTGGTCAGGGAGAAAAAGGCAGAGCTGGCGCAGGCGAAAGACGAAGAAAAAGCGGACCTCGTGAAGGATTTAGAGGAGTTAAAAGGAGAATTGAGCTTCCGGGAAAATGACATGGAACGCTGTTGCTATCCGCTTTTAGATGTTTGGTTTAAAAACAGGAAAGAAGGCTTTGTTATTGGTGCGTATGACAACTTTTTGCATACAACCGACGGAGGCAAGAGCTGGACGCCTTGCTGGGATCGAATCCATAACCCAGGGAATCTGCATTTAAACGCTTTTGCAGAAGCGGACGGGGCTTTGTTCATTGCAGGTGAATTCGGCACGTTATACCGGTCTGTAAATACCGGCGAAACCTGGGAGCCTTTGGATTCGCCTTATGATGGATCATATTTTGGCATTATTGCCTCTGAGAAAGAAGATCTGATTGCCGCTTATGGGATCGGAGGAAAAATCGCGAGTTCGTCAGACCGGGGGGAAAGCTGGAAACTGATTCAAACAAGGGCTGGTGCGGCTTTAAGCGGCGGCATCCTGCGCAAAGACGGATCCTTATCCGTTCTGTCGTATTCAGGCTGCATTGTTTCCGGACCCGGCAAATCAGGGGGCTTTGCCATTGAAAAACAGATCGGGGCAGCCTGGAATGCCGGAGTCGAGACAGAAGACGGTTTTCTTGTTCTTGTCGGGTTAAAAGGCCTCCTCCGAACCCCGCTTGACGGGAATCTGACAAAACCGAGAATGACGGATGGATATGATGAAAAATAATACCGGGAATCGATCTGAAGCAACAAAAGGGGAGGAGTCCTTGTTTGAACGATTGATTTTTGGCCATCGGCTGTTTTTTTTGTTCTTTTTTGGCCTCATCACGATTGTTTTAGGATTCCAGGCCAGCAAGCTGGATTGGGAGGTCAATTTTATCCGGATGATTCCCACCAAGCATCCGTATATTGATAACTATCTGGAACATAAGGATGAACTCAAAGGATTTGGTGATTCGATCCAGATCGCTGTGGAAACAACTAAGGGGAGTATCTTTGATGCCCGCTATTTAAAAGTGTTACAGGAAATCAATGATGAAGTCTTCTTCTTCCCGGGCGTGAATCGTGCCGGATTGAAATCGCTTTGGACGCCCCAAACCAGATGGATGGCCGTGACCGAAGAAGGCTTTGACGGTGGACCGGTTATGCCGTCATATTATGACGGTTCAAAAGAAAGCCTTCAAGCGCTAAAAGTCAATGTACTAAGGTCAGGCGAAATCGGGTCACTGGTGGCCAACAATTTCAAATCCAGCATCATCCATGTCCCGCTTCACGATGTAGACCCCGCCACAAAGCAGCCGCTGGACTATTATAAGCTGTCCCAGCACCTTGAAAAACTTCGTATCAAATATGAAACAAACGATATAAAAATCCATATCAGCGGATTCGCCAAGGTGATCGGCGAATTGATAGACGGATCGCGCCAGGTTTCCGCTTTTTTCCTGATTGCCATACTGGTTACACTGATTATGCTCTACGGCTATTCCCGATGCATCCGTAGCACTATTATCCCCGTGGTCTGCTCCATCGTGGCCGTCGTGTGGCAGCTGGGATTGCTTCAAACGCTCGGATATGGACTGGATCCGTTCTCAACGCTGGTTCCGTTTCTGATTTTTGCCATTGGGGTCAGCCATGGCGTCCAGATTATCAACGGCCTGCACCATGAAGCCAAAAACGGGGTCGATAAAATCAATGCCGCCATCCTCAGTTTTCGGAAATTGCATAAACCCGGTTTTATTGCCTTGATAACGGATTGTATCGGGTTTGCCACTTTAATGCTGATTGAAATCTCGGCAATTCAGGATCTGGCCATCAGTGCCAGTATCGGGGTGTTTACCCTGGTTCTGACAAACCTGGTGCTGCTCACCATTCTTATGTCCTATGCAGGAGTAAAAATCCGCGAACCCCGGAGGCCTCAATCGCAGGAAGTCCATTATTTGCATAAAGTATGGAATTTTCTTTCTAAATTTACCAAACGGAAGCCGGCTATGGTGGCAATTCTCATTGCTCTGGTCATTTTTTTGTGGGGAGGCTACACGAGCCGGGACCTACCCATCGGCCAAACCGGCCAGGGCGCCCCGGAATTGCGCCATAATTCGAGATATAACAAGGACATTCGCTTTATCAATCAAAACTATTCAGACAGCTCGGAGCTTTTTTGTGTCATGGTAAAGACGCCGGAGCGTAAATGCGATGATTATCATACGCTAGTTGCCACGGACCGTCTTCAATGGCGGCTTGAAAAACTGCCGGGCGTGCTTTCAACGGCTTCTGCGGCAACAGATGCAAAACGGGTACTCGCTGCATTTAACGAGGGATATATGAAATGGATGAGCCTCAGCCGCGATCCAACCGCTTTAATTGCTGCGGTCCGGAATGCCGACCCCATAAACAAAAATCAGGACTGCAGCTTGCTAGCCCTGCGGGTTTTTCTGACGAACCACAAGGCTGATACCCTTCAGCAGGTGGTTGATACGGTGGAACAATTTGCCGCCAAAAACAATACGGAAAAGGTCAAATTCCTGCTCGCAGCCGGAAATTCGGGCATCGATGCAGCAACCAATATTGTCGTCGCAAAGAAACAATATACAATGTTGATTTGGGTCTACGGAGTGGTCGCCGGCCTGTGTCTGTTGACATTTCGGACCTTCCGGTCCCTGTTTAGTATTCTCATTCCCCTGGCTTTAACCACCGTTCTTTGTCGAATGGTGATGATATGGATTGGCACGGGCGTCAACGTGAGTACGCTGCCGGTTATTGCTTTAGGTGTGGGTGTGGGCGTTGATTACGGAATATATATTTACAGTCGTTTTCAGCATTATCTCGGCGCCGGCCTGTCCACATCGGATGCTTACTATTGGACATTGGAGACCACCGGAAAGGCGGTTATTTTTACCGGGCTTACTCTGGCTGTGGGTGTCTGCACGTGGGTTTTTTCTCCGATCAAATTTCAGGCAGATATGGGGATCCTGCTGACGTTCATGTTTATTGTGAACATGATTGGCGCCATTATTCTGATCCCCGCCATTGCAAGTTTGTGGGATCGGGCTGTCCGAACAGGCAATAAGACGAAGGCGAACGAGCTTCAAAACAGGTTGAATTAGTCGGCCCTTGGAATGGAATCCGGATGTTCTGCAGTTTTTCAAAACCGGGGACAGGGTTGACTGTTTAATAAAGGAGGAAACGAGGAATGCGCCCTGAGGAACGGTGTTTTGGTCCCATACGGTTCATCCCGGGATATAATGGCGGCCGATACCCTTACTGCCACTCGATCTATGTGGAAGATGCCGGTGTCATCATCGACCCCGCCTCGAACCGGGAGCGGCTCAAACAACTTCAGAAACAGGACATGGTAACGATGGTCTGGCTGTCTCACTGGCATGAAGACCATTTTCGGGATCTGGATTTGTTTGAAGATAAACCCTTATGGATGCATCAGGGGGACGCCGCCCCGCTATCCGATATGTCGGTTTTTTTTGACTGGTATGGACTTGACCCCGGAGATGACCTGCGCTCCTTTTGGGAGCCGCTCTTAAAGACGGACTTCCATTTTCGTCCCCGAACGCCGGACAGATTTCTGGTTGACGGAGAGCTGATTGATCTGGGCGGGATTACTGCAGAGGTGGTCCACATACCGGGGCATACGCCGGGTCAGTTAGGCTTTTATTTCAGGGAGCCCGGGGTTCTTTTTATGGCCGACTGTGACCTGACGCCATTCGGGCCATGGTATGGCGACCGGTATTCAAGCATAGAAGAGACCATCCAATCGATTAACCGGTTGCGCCAAATGCCGGCAAAGATCTGGCTGACCGCCCATGAAACCGGGATTTTTGAAAACATGCCGGAAACGATCTGGGACAATTACCTGGCCGTTATTGACAAACGGGAAACAGCACTCCTGGATTTTCTTTCCTCTCCCAAAACCATGGATGAAATTGTTGAACAGTGGATTATCTATGGAAAAGAACGAAAGCCGCGTGAGTTTTATGAATACGGCGAACGGGCGCATATGCAGAAACACCTGGAGCGCTTGATGAGCGCAGGCACTGTCATATGGGAGCCCGAATCCGGGCGCTATCGGCGTGGGTAATTCAATACAGGCAACAGCTGAAATAAGAAGAAGGTTGAAAGGAGCCGGTCATGAAGGCCCTTGCCAGGCTTGATTCGCATCTGGAAGACAGACTGAATGCCTTAAAGGAAGAAAAACAGCAGGGGCGCAGGATCATCGGGTATACGGCCGGTAGCTATATGCCTGAGGAGTTGGTTCTCGCCTGCAATGGTATTCCCCTGGGTTTAGTCCAGGCCGGAAACAACCATTTGCTCATGGAGGCGGACGCATATATCTGCCGGTGGCTGGATCCCTTTTGGCGCAGTCAGGTGGGTTACCTGGCATCCGGCAGGGATCCGTTCTATGAGAGCGTTGATCTCCTGGTGATCCCCATTACCGACAATCATGTCCGAATGCTTGCAACTATTGTTGATTTTTGCATGCCTGACAGAGAATGTTTCCTTTTTGGCGTGCCGCACATAAAGAACCGATCTGCTTTGTCATACTACCTTAACGGATTGAACCGGCTCCGGAAAAAACTCGAAGATTTCACCGGGGTCGTAATTACGGAAGCGAGGTTGAAGAAGGCCATTGCCTTATGCAACAGGGAGCGGCAGCTTTTCAGAGAAATCAGCCTCATGCGGCGATCGATCCCCCCTGTTGTAAAAAGCTTTGATTTTATTAAGCTTCAGCATGGGTCCTTTCTTGCGGATAAGCAGATGATGGTGGATATTCTCGAGTCATTTATCGAAGAAGTCAAAGTAGACCCTCCTGCCGTTGACAGAGGTCCGAGGCTTCTCTTTACGGGCTCAACACTTGCCCGCGGTGATTCAAAGGTAATGGAAATCATAAATCGCCTTGGCGCGACAGTGGTGGTTGAGGAGTTTGCCGAGGGGCTCCGTTCCTATTTGAGCGATGTAAAAACGGCGGGAGACCTCATGGCCAACCTTGCAGAAGCCTATTTTATGGACCGAATATGCCCCGGCTGGTTCAGGCCCGGCACCGAGCGTCTGGATTTTTTGCTTAAGCTGGCCGGGGATTACCGGACGACGGGCATGATCTGGTACCAGTTAATGTATCGGGAATCCTACAAGGTGGAGTCCTGTTTTTTCCCTGAAATTATAGAGAAGAAGACAGGCATGAAAACGCTCGTTCTGGAGTCCGAATATGATGCCATGGCTATGGGGGCTCTGGAAACCCGCATTGAAACCTTCATTCAAACCTTAAGGAGTTGATTCGTGGTCCAATATTATGATGCGCTGCTTTCTCTTTGCGGGTTTGAAGCCTTTGAAATTGAAAATGAAAGGCCCAGGGTGGAAAGGGCGTTTGCCAGACTGGGAATCGGCCCCGGGGATATGGGCACGGCTGATGCCTGGGTAAGACAAAACCACGACGTAAGCCTGACGGGGGTCAGGAAGCTTTTGGGGGCATGGTTGAAAGAGCTGATAGACCTGGTTCTGGCAAAGGAGGAAGGCAGGAAGGTCGTTTATTTCGGGTTCCCTGCGATGCTGGGCCCAGGTTTGTTGATAAGTGCGTCGTCCGGCGATGTCCATGTTTCTGCCCCCGATATGGTCCTCTGCCATACCATGGGGCAGATATTTAATAAATTGACGCCGGTCATTGAAGCGGGAGAGGCCAACGGGCTCCCGGCCGGCCACGCTTTATGCTCATTGTGGCAGATCAAGATAGGGGCGGTGAGCCGGGGGATTATCCCTGTTCCGGATATGGCCCTGGCTTCCAGTTATTTTTGTGACATGGGGTCCAAGGCCGATGATTTTGTCACTGCGCGTTTCGGAACACCTGTGGCCTATATTGATGGTGTTATGGATTCGGGCTGGGGGGAGTACCCCGGGTTTTTACCGGAACGCGTAGAGTATTTGGGCGGTCAGATAAATCAGGCAATTGAAAAGGCCGAGACAGTCCTGGGAATTAGAACGGAGTTTGATGCCTGGGTAAAAGTAAGGGAAGTGGGCCGGCAGTTTGTCAGCCGGCTGCAGAAACTCATTGATCTCATGAAAGCTGATCCGGTGCCTGTCAGTTTAACGGCCATCGAGCTGCTGGAAGCGCTTTCCGGCGCTTCAACGGGTCGGGGCATACGCGAGGGCGTCAGAGCTATGGATATTCTTATCCAGGAGCTTGGGGAAAGGGTTAAAAAGGGTGTGGGCGCAACGAAAAAAGGGGCGCCGAGAATCATGGTCTCCTTCGGGCACATGTCCGATCCGAGTATTACACGCCTTTATGAAGAGGCAGGGTTGGCTGTGCCGTTGACACTGGTACTCAATGCCATTGCCGGCTCTCCGGCTGAGCCGGAAGCCAATTATCAGACCCCCGGTGAAATGGTTGCGGCCCATGAATTGGCAGGTGGTTTTTTCCATAGCACCTACGGAATCACCAAACGCATGGAAGATGCCTTTGAGGTGATGACATTAGACGGTTTTATCGCCAATTATATTTTTTGCTGCCGTCCGTCCGCCATCCAGTCCCACATTACAAAGAAATATCTTGAAGAAAAAACAGGTGTGCCGGTTTTAAGTCTGGAGCAGGATATCTACGACAGCCGGGCTTACAGCGCGGATTCCATGAGGACCAAGGTGGAGGCCTTTGCTGAGATGCTCCGGAGCAAATAGGCGGCGATGGTTTCTCGACGACTGGGTAAAAAAGCGTTCTATACCGCATAAATTTTAAAAATTTGAAAACGGAGGGATCTATATGCATGAAAAATGGCAAGCCAATATTTGGCCGAAGGTTGACCCCATGATTCCGCCTTTGCCCGGGCGCCCCATTTTTGAAGAAATACGGGAACAGGCCAGGGTCAGACCGGACAAGACGGCTCTTAACTTCTATGGGTATCAGATCAGTTATCAGGAGCTGGACGATTTATCTGATCGATTCGCCGGCGCGTTGGTGGATTCAGGCATCAAAAAGGGGGATCGGGTAGCCCTGTATCTGGAAAACTGCCCTCAGTTTGCCATCGGTTTCTACGGCATCATCAAGATGGGGGGCGTGGTTGTCGCCTGTAGTCCGATGTATAAAAAGGATGAGCTGGCGTATGTGATACAGGATGCAGAACCCGCGGCCATTTTACTGGAAGACAGTTTTTACCCGGTTCTAAAATCCTGCCCCCACACCTTTACTCCGGAAAGGATTTTTATCACGAGCTTTGCCGATTTCCTGCCAGTTGAACCGGCGATTCCCGTTCATTCCACCATGTCTGTTGAAAAGCAGGTGTTTCCGGGAACAAGCGATTTCAAAAACCTTCTGGATAAGTCCGAGCCCCGGAAAGTGGCCCTGGCCCTGG
>JAGYOT010000499.1 GCA_018399455.1 Desulfobacterales bacterium | reverse complement strand
TGTGGCCATGCGGTATTATGAGGATGATTTGAATGAAAACCTGGCGGATTATGTTCCCAGGAATACCGCCAACAATGATGATGCCACGCATCAGCACATGGTGACCTATTCGGTTTCATTCGGTGTCAGCGGGACCATTGATCGGGAAAGCTATCAAAATTGTCCGGTTGGAGACTGCCCCTCCTGGCCGGAAATTTCGCCCGATGACCCGACAACGCTGGATGACCTCTATCATGCTGCAGTCAACGGGCGCGGCAAGTATATCAACGCCGGCAACCCGGAGGAACTCCTTGATGCGCTGGAAGCCCTGAAGAGCGACATCGAATCCCGGCTCGGTTCAGCCGCCGCGGTGGCCACCAACTCCATTCAGCGGCAGGCGGGCAGCAAAATCTATCAGGGAACCTATCACACGGACAACTGGTACGGTGATGTGGCTTCAATGGATATCGATCAAAATACCGGAGACATCGAAACCGGCGGAGACAATTGGTCTGCAAGCTCCATACTGGATGAAACCGGGCATAATGAGCGGGTCATCTTCACCTATGACGGCTCCAACGGCATTGCCTTTTCCAGTAATAACGCGGATACGATTGGTCTGTCAGAAGATTTGATCAATTACCTGCGCGGCGATACCTCCAATAACCAGGCCAATGACGGTCCCTACCGGGTGCGGAGCGGCAAGCTGGGCGATGTGGTTCATTCCGCCCCGCTTTTGTTTGACGGGGCAATCTATATCGGGGCCAACGATGGCATGCTGCACGCCTTTGATGCGGAGACGGGTGAGGAGCTGTTTGCCTATGTGCCCAAAATCCTGCTTGATGCAGGCACGCTGCCCGATTTGGCAGATCCGGAATATAGCCATAAATTCTATGTCGACAACACCGCCTATGCGCGAAAGACGGACAACGGCTCCCTTCTTGTCGGCGGGTTGCGCAAAGGCGGTAAGGGCTATTTTTGTCTGGACCTGGATGAATTGAGTGATCCGCCGATTGAAGGGGACGCGAGCGGTTCGGTCAAGTGGGAGTATACTGCTGACGGTGATGATGACTTGGGCTACTCTTACAGCCGGGCATTTATTGCCGAGACCGAAGCAGAAGGGTGGGTCGTGGTTTTCGGCAACGGCTATGGCAGTGTTAATGAAGAGGCGGTTCTTTATGTTCTGGATGCTGAGGAAGGAACTGTCATAAAAAAATTTCATACCAATGCAGCCGGCTGTAACGGCCTGTCCACACCTGCGGTGGCTGATGTAGATGCTGACGGTTATATGGATTTTGCCTATGCCGGCGACCTTCAGGGCAATCTGTGGAAGTTTAGCCTGAAGGGGGACAGCGTTTCTGACTGGGAGTTCGCCTATTCAGAGAGCGGATCCCCCAAGCCCTTGATTCGGGTCAAAAACGATGATGCAGGCCAGCCGATAACCGTACAACCTGATTTAACGAGTATGGACTGTGATCCCGGACAGGAAGGGTTTTTCGTGGTGTTTGGAACCGGTCAATATATCGGCACCACAGATTTTGAAGATGCAGCCCCCCAGACATTCTACGGCGTGTGGGACTGGCAGGATAATTGGCCCGAAGACGAACAGGCAGATAAGTATTTGGGCGAATTTACAGCTACCGCCACAGACCCGGCGTTGACCAACGCTCCGAGTGCTGCAGACAGTCTGACGCTGCTCGAACAGACGACTACGGATTCCGGTGACAATTGGCGGGAATTTTCGGACAATTCGGTTGATTATTTTGTACCGCCAGACGGTGATGATGATACTGACCCCGATCATGCCGGCTGGTATTATAACCTCAGGGATAACCGGGCGCGCGTGATTCGGGATCCTGATATTCGGATTGGCACAGGCGATGATGTGGGGATCGTGACTTTTATTTCTTCGGTTCCTTCGGAATCGCCCTGTGCTGCAGGCGGAGACTCCTGGCTGTATCAGGTCAGTCTTTGCAGTGGCGGGCAGACAGATAGGCCACAGTTTGACACTAATGAAGATGGAACAATCGATGGTGAAGATGATAGAAGAAAGGGGGGGAAATCCTTTGGTCAGATGCTTTACGAGCCGATTCAGCTGGAGGATCATCTGTATATCAATGATTCAACTGGTAATATCAACCCCGAATTGATCGATTATTCTGGTGAAGGGATTTTGTATTGGCGTTTGATTCGATAAGGTTTTACAAAAGACAATGAAGCATGAGATAAAGGAGATATATTCATGGACAGGATAATCCTTGATAGTAGAATAAAACATGGCGTGATGATTCTTTTGGTGGTTTTTGGGATGGTTTTTACGGGCCCTGTGGCT
>JAGYOT010000498.1 GCA_018399455.1 Desulfobacterales bacterium | reverse complement strand
TAAATTCAAAAATACAGCAGGAGCAGCTTGTCTTCGGATGGGGATTTAAGCTTTTTATGCCGTATTCATCAATAATTACAATCTCACCCGGTGCGAGCTCCCGTATATACTCCGCCTGTACGAGATCCAGCGCGCAGGTCTCTGAAGCCAGAACATAACGTCCGTTGGCCTTACGGCCCAGGCACAGCGGCCGAAACCCGTTCGGGTCCTTGATGCCCACCACATCCCCGCTTCCGGTTAAAAGCACGAAGGAATAAGCGCCTTTCAGGCGATCCACGGTCCTGGACAGTGCTTCCTCAAACCCGTGATCCAGGTTCCTGACAAACAAATGCAAAAAGATCTCGCTGTCCATCGTAGTTTGGAAAATCGCGCCTTCCGCCTCCAACTCCCGCTTCAGCAGATGCGCGTTAACCAGATTCCCGTTGTGAGCCACGCCGTAAGATTTGCCCCGATGGCTGATTACAAAAGGCTGGGCGTTGGTGATCACCGACCCCCCGGTCGTCGAATAGCGCACATGACCAATGGCGCTGAATTTGCCGTCAAGCCTTTCCAGGCTGGTCTTGTCAAAAACCTCCGGCACCAGCCCCATGCCTTTATGGCAGTCAATCTTTTTCTCTCTGGCCACCGCAATCCCGGCACTTTCCTGGCCCCGGTGCTGAAGGGCATAAAGACCGAAATAAGTCAGCTTTGCAGCCTCCCGGTGATTGTGAATGCCGAAGACCCCGCAGGCTTCCTGCGGATAATCCCGGTGCGGATCGGCATTTGACTTAATGAATGCATGCTTTGGTTGAGTCACAACAAATACCTGTTGTCTTTTATTGATGATAGCCCTGAATGGGCTTCACCTCCAGCGCTTCCTGCTTTAATGCGGAAATGCCGCGGCACATGGCCCTGGCTCCGGCTACGGTCGTTGCATACGGGATGCCCAGCTTGAGCGCGGCCCGCCGGATCATGTACCCGTCCCTCCGGGTTTTATCACCTGTGCCGGTGTTGATCACCAGATGAATATCGCGGTTTAATATCGCGTCCACCACATGGGGGCGGCCGGCTGACACCTTGTTGATCATCAGGTTTTCTATTCCGTGGTTGCTGAAAAACTCGGATGTGCCGCGGGTTGCCAAAATACGAAATCCGATTTTACGAAAATCCGCGGCAACCGCAAGAACTGCATCCTTATCGCTGTCCTGAACGCTGATAAAAACAACCCCTTCCGCCGGCAAAACCTGGCCGGCCGCAAGCTGACTCTTTGCATAGGCCCGGCCGAAGTCCATATCAACACCCATGACCTCGCCCGTGGATTTCATCTCAGGGCCAAGCAGGGTATCCACATCCGGGAACCGGTCAAACGGCATCACCGCCTCCTTGACCGATATGTGGAGTGGAACGATTTTCCGGGTCAATCCAAGCTCACAAAGAGAACACCCCACCATTACCTTGGTGGCGATTTTGGCAAGGGGCAGGCCCGTCGCCTTGCTGACAAAAGGAACGGTCCGGGAGGCCCGGGGATTCACCTCCAGCACAAAAAGCGCCCCATTTTTAATGGCATACTGCACATTCATGAGGCCTATGACATTCAGCTCCCTGGCCATGGCCTTGGTGGCCGCTGTCACGGCTTCGATTTCGGAGAGTTTCAGGGAATAGGGCGGAAGCACGCAGGCCGAATCCCCGGAATGGACCCCGGCGGCTTCGATATGCTCCATGATCCCCCCGACAATCGTTTGCTGCCCGTCTGAGACGGCGTCCACATCCACCTCCACCGCTTCTTCCAGGAACTTGTCGATCAGAACCGGATAGCCTGGAGAGGCGATAAGCGCAAGCCGGGTAAAATCCTCCAGCGTTTTCTCATCATAGACAATTTTCATGGCACGCCCGCCAAGCACATAAGACGGCCGGACGATGACGGGATAGCCGATGCGTTCGGCCGTCTTAATGGCTTCGGCCACAGTTACAGCCGTGTCATTGGGAGCCTGTTTGAGTCCCAGTTTATTGAGCATCGCCTGGAACAGCTTGCGATCTTCAGCCCGGGCAATGCTTTCAGGGTGTGTGCCAATAACCGGCACCCCGGAGGCCAGAAGGGGTATCGAGAGGTTAAGCGGGGTCTGACCCCCGAACTGCACAATCACGCCATCCGGTTTTTCGGTATCAACGATTTGGAGCACATCCTCATGAGTGAGCGGTTCAAAATAGAGTTTGTCCGAGGTGTCATAGTCCGTGCTCACGGTCTCGGGGTTGCTGTTGACCATGATGGACTCAATGCCCAGCTCCCGAAGAGCAAAAGAGGCATGGACGCAGCAGTAGTCAAACTCGATGCCCT